>NZ_JBQMWH010000006.1:0-231094 GCF_053470345.1 Thalassotalea agariperforans
TTGGACTTCAAATTAAGTTTATTGTTTAGTCCAAGTATTGGACTTCAAATTAAGTTTATTGTTTAGTCCAAGTATTGGACTTCAAATTAAGTTTATTGTTTAGTCCAAGTATTGGACTTCAAATTAAGTTTATTGTTTAGTCCAAGTATTGGACTGCAAATTGAGTTTACTGTTTAGTCCAAGTATTGGACCAAAAATAGAGGTGATAACTTGGAAATAAATAAAAAATACGACACATTCAATAAAAGGGCGTTAAAAAGTTAAATAATAAGGTTTAGATCCATAAAAAAATTATATTTTTAATTTAAATACTGATAAATTATACCCAGATTAAAAATAAAACTGGATGAACTATGGAAGATAAAGCTCGTACTAAAGCACCAATGCGGACTTGTGCGGTAGCTGCAAGAAAAGGGGGCGTAGGTAAAACTTTTGCCTCTATATCTTTAGCTGTTAATGCTGCATTTGGTGGACCTGATAAAAAATTACCACCGCTGAAAGTATTATTTATTGATGTTGATTCTCAGCAAAATTCTACTTATTTCTTCTTAAAACACTTTGGCGCAAAAGTGGTATTCGAAAAAGTATTATTACCTAAAAATCCTGATTGCGAAGATGGCAACGTATACAACATTACCGATGTATTTATGGGTAATGACTTTATGGAATATCCAACGCAATATGAAAATCTAATGGTATTACCATCCGACGGACATATCGATAACTTTAACGGTTTAGAGTTTAAAGAAGGTGAAGAAACTGTTGCTATGGCAACAAGCACACAATTTAAAAAGCTGATCAGGTTCGTTGAAGAAGATTATGACTTAGTCATTATTGATACTCCGCCATCAAAAACATTCGCTGCCACAGGTGCGCTAGCTGCAGCATCGGATTGTTTGGTGGTAGGGGCTCTAGACTCTTGGAATTCAGAGGTTGCATTACCAGGCATTCTTAGCGATATAGAAAATAATAATCAGTTATTTAGGGAAAAAAACAATCCTTTAAACGTAGTTGGTATATTGCTAAATAAATTATCGAGCAAAAAAATAACCAACGATGAAAAGAAACATCTCATCAAGATCAGAGATAATCATAGAGAACACTTAAGCAGTAACTTAATGTTAGTAGACCGGGTAGCATTTAAAACAACCGAGATGCCACAAGATCCATTGAATTACGATTACATGAAAGATGCTGAAACCGCACAACAAATGAGAAACTTTTATTATCATTTTGCTCAAAACGTACTTAAAGATATTTACGCTGATGTAGGTGTGGATATAGATAAATTTATTGAAGAGCAGAAAGGGGCATAATAATGGCAAGACAAAAACGGAAGTTTAGTGATACAAATTCATTAGATAATATTATGGCTGCTGCTGATCAAAAAATAGAAGAGCAGCAAAAAATAGAACCTGTAATAAAAGAAAAACCAAAACAACTGTTACATGCTGAAAATACAGCCTTGTCATGTGTAAATTTAAGTTATTTTAATAAAAGAGTAGTTACACAACTCATAAGATTTATTCCGGATTCAATTATTGAGTTATTAAAAGAAAATGAAGTGGCAGAAGATAACGTAAAATCTTTTGTTTTAGATCATCTAGAAAAAATTCCGGTAAATAACATTGTTAGAGAATACCGTAAAAGAGATATAGCGATAGAAGAGGGCGGTAGTTTATCTGCCGACTTTAAAGAAATGGATAAGTACATCAGACACGATGATATTTATGATCCTGAACGTGAAGGTATATTTATTGGTAAGGGCGTTTGTTTTCACAATATTGATAGTAATAATAAAGCAATTTTAGATGTTATAAATAGTTTTGTTGATGCTGTACATACAAGTGGAGAAAGTGTAAAAGAAAGCGGTGATGTTGTAGAAAAACCTTCAATCTACAAAGTAGGGGGCCAACAATATCGTTTAGTGTTTGGTCACCAACGCTATTGTTATTTAGTTTATGCTTTTGGTCGCGAACATATTTACAATTTTATTCTGGCATCAAATACTGAAAAACAAAACCAAAAAATATATTTAGAAAATAATACCAAACGTTCAGAAACCGGCTATGAAAAGCTGGTCTCATTACGTGATACTTATGCTGAATTAAATTTGAAAAATCATGCAACCCCTTGGGTCGCTTTAAGTGTAGGCAGGGCAACATATTTTAAAATAAAACGATTTATGGAAAATCCTGAATGCATTGATGTTATAAAGAAAAAAGCATTTAATTTATCTTATCATCAAGCACATCAAATTATGGATGAGGTCTATAAAGCACTCACAATTATCCATGGTAAAAGATTATCTTCTGCCATGGTGCTTGAAGCATTTTCGACCAAACTAGAAGAGTTAGAACTAAAAGGTTCAAAAAACAAAGAACTAACAGAGAAAAAAGCAACTAAAGTAAAAGTAACCTTACCACAAGAGAAATCTATCATTGAAAAATTACTCTTTGAAGATGTGAGAAATTGGTCAAATATTGATATAAATAAATATGATCTAAACAAGAAATCAGATCTAACAAAATATTTCAAAAATTTGATCGATGAACTAGAGAAATAATTTTAATTTATTGTTTTTATGATCTTTTTTTAATGATCCTAACAAAATATTTATGATCCACTAATGGATCATAAATATTATATTTTTACTAATTTACTTCCAATAACACCTCTTTTAACCGAACATATATAAAAATATAAATATGTCACGGTTACCCATGGAAACTAAGAAACATTTCTTAAAATCAATTAGTCAAGAACGCAGATATAGAATATCTCTCTTTGATGATCTTGAAGATAATGTTGCTAGTTATGGCTACTTAACCTTTAAAGAATTATCAGAAACATTAACTACTTATACCGAATCGGAAATAAAAGGTGAGGTTCCTCTTTTCAATTCAACATTATTTAAAAATAAAAGTAGAACCGTAGAATCAAGCATATCTTCAGATTTAATAATTTTTGATCTCGATGGAAAAAATTATAGCTATTCAAAAAATGATTTAGAAACTCTGTTAAAAGAATTTAACTTTATTGCTTGGGAAACTTATTCGTCAAATAAAAAACTTGAACAACAAAGATGGCGAATAGTGATCCCACTAGAAAGAAGTGTTACAGCCAAAGAATACAATTTTTTATATTTAGCATTAATTGATAAATATAAACTCGATTGTGATTTAGTAACTCAACAAGCCAATGCGATATTTTATTTACCAAATAAAGAACTAGGTAGTAATAAAGAAACCATAGTTAATGGAAATAAAAGTAATTTAAATCCTGATAAATTTATTAAAAACAAACAAATAGAAAGAAATAACGAACTACTTAACACAGATATACGTATTACTGAGTTAAAATCGAAAGGCTCTGTTAACTTATGTGGTTTTGATGTGCCTCAGTTTGTAAATCCGAATCTATCTCTTCTAGAGTTAAATGAATTAACTTCTAATACCGGTGTTGGATTAGCCCTTGCTAAGTTAATTGGTTTAAATGTTGAGAAAAGTAAATTATCACATGATAAGTTTACTAGTACCGCGTTACATTCTGTTATGCCTTGGCATGATAAAGATAGAAAACCAAGTACTGGTCTTATTATCAAATCTAGAGGGGATAATCAGGGTAGGGTGCTTTATCGATCGTTTAAAGATGAGGATAGTGATAATCCAATATTTGATCTTCATTATGTTTATGCTTGTCAGCAAACAGGAAAAAAAATACCTTTTGAAAGGTGGACACCATCTACTTCTGTGGTTTGGTTAATTAGAGCTTTAGTTGCAGCAAATGTTATTGTATTGCCCGATGTTATACCGGTTAAATCTAACAATGCTTTATTTGGTAACTTATTAAAATTTTATGAAAATTTATTATTACTTCAACGTTGTAGAGCTGTGTTGAATCATTTTAAAGATTCTGAAGTTGCATTTAGTTTTTCATTTGCTGAAGTTTGGTGTGGTCTATCTAGACAAACAGCAAGTAAATATTTTAAAGCACTTGCGTCTGATGGTTATATCGATGGTCTTGTTGTAGAAACTGCTCGAATGAAAATTAATGGTTTTAATATTCGGCTTAAAGCTAGTGTTAATATTAAGAAAAATTCACAAGTTAATATTTCTACGTTTGAAATAAATACAAAGAATGATTTATTTTCGGGTACTTATAAAGTTAAAGATTTAATATTTAATGATAGAGAAGGGAAGCAGTCAAGAGAAACACTGTTATTTGATACGGGTTAAATAGTTAATTATCTGGATTAATAACACTAGAAGATATATTAACTTTTGAAGTTAATAAAACTGTAAATTTATATTTACCCGGAATGATACAGAATACTTAAAATAAGTGATTGCTTACTAACTTAAGGTTTTGACACCAACAAGTTTTAAGTAAGGATTAATCATAGTTTTGTTGGTTCGTAGTTTTATCGCCTGATCTTTATTCTTATTAATATATGCCTTTAAGTTAGAGAATTTAGGTAACGTTTTATTATTTTGACCGAGCAATATGACAGGGGTAGTCGCATTACTCTTCTTACGCTTTTTAATATTATCTTCATTTATATATTGTAACTCTATGGTTGGTAAAACACGGTAATCTTTTAGTTGCTGAATATAATCGAAAGTTCCTGAATTAACATCATTAATGGCTGCTGTGATCATTTGCTGCCAATCTTTTTCAGCAATAAAATATTTTGGCCTGTTGAATTGTTCTTCCAACATTTTTAATGCTTGTTCAATGGAATAGGTTTTTGGAACAGGGCGTCTTGCCCAATTAAACCAGGCATTAGAAACATCATGTTCAAAATAATGGATATGTCGATAAACTTGCTCTGTCATAATAAAGTTGAATGTGTCGTGAATAAATTTATGACGTTCATATTGGTCGCGGCCATTACGAACAATACTAGCGATGATATCTTTGGTTCGATTAATTTTATCAACTAGTGTTTTAATCATTTGACAATTTTCTGTGATCACCACAATACCTGGCAGCCTATCAACAAACTTAGTTGAATAACCATCTGCTTTATAAAATTGCTTCCAACTAGCAAGTACTTGATAAAGTTGGCGAGGATTATTATCGAACAATGGAGATACATTTAATGATTGGATGCCATCTCGTAAAACCTTATCTTCATCATCCGTTTTAATTTTTTCAATTTCAAATACGATATATTGTGGTTGCTGAGATTGACAACATTCGATCAGTTGTTTGGTTAATGAATTAAGCTGATCCATTGTTTTAATTAGTTGCTCTGTATCACCCATGTTAAACGCCATAAAAGTGTGTCTACCTCCAAGAGTAGATGTTTTTAAATAGGGAGTCAATCAAACCAAATATTAACCTTACTTACAAAGAGTCAATCACCTGAATACTTATTTAGCAAGAGTTGACTAGAATAAAATGGCAACGAACTACATTTTATAAATAAAGCTTTTTGAAGGTAGACACACTTTTCTGAGGTATAATATAATTGGCTTAGAATAGAAGTAATAAAATTCAGATAATGATGAATACTGGGTTAAATTACATGAGTTAATGAAGTAGAAGCTGAATCTACGTAAAATCTAGTGATGTAAATCACTACGAAAAGTATTTAATCGTCATAGAGCAACGTTTATTTTGAAAAAATAAGCTATAAACTAACCTTAAATGATTGTTATATATAGGTTAATTTTAATGTTTTGTTGGAGATGTATGAGTAGAATATATTTAATAAAAACCTAAAATGTTTAGCAAAAAAGGCTTGTGATATTGTTATTAAATAACAAACAGCAAGTTAAGGAAGTACTATATAAACTGGTTAATGATATGAACATTCCCTAAGGAGTCAGTATGAACAGTAGATCTTTATTTAAATTTTGAAAATTAAATCAAAATATAGAAATACTAGATCGGCATCTAACCAGTGATTTTAGAGGGGTAACAAATGATGTGGACGATAGTATAGTTTAAGTTAGTGGATTAATTAGAAAAGAGTAAACATAGTAACGTTATACAATTTGTTTCAAGTTAAAAAGCGAAACAACCCCAATTAAGTCCGATACCTTTCAGTATTGGACATTGCGCGTATCTCTATTTTTAGATCAGTTTGCGATATAAACCTAATAATTGACTAAGCTTGGGTTATTCAGTAGAGAATTTATATTAATACCTTTCTACAACAACAATACCTAGGCATGAACTTAGTATCAGGTTGGAAATTCAAGCGTAGAAGTTTTTAATTTAACTAAGACGTGAGAGTTACTTATACTTAATTTAAGATCTGATGACCTAGTTAAAACAAATAACTCTCAATATATAGATAGATGTAAACTCTAATCGGCACATGAATACATAATTGAAAAATAATTTGCAAGCGCCTATGGCATGAATTGCACGCCAAATTTGCCACCCCAATATATGTTATGGCCCCCATCTCTAAAAAGGCAACAGTCCATGTTGCCAACACACGAGAGCTTCCTTTCGCTTATGTCCAAACCTTTTTATTCATAACGCAAGTTATTAACAGGCTTAGCCATAGCAGTACATGTGGCTAGTACTGCAATAATGATCCACGCCAATATTAGTGGTAATAAACCCGATATTAAAAATAACTCAAAACTTAAATCGATTGCCTCGGTAAAACCTGCTAACCATGCTCGCATAGAAAAATAAGCAATGGGCCAAGCAAATACATTGGCTAATAACACCAATAGGGAAAATTCACTGGTGAGCAGCCATACAATATCGAATACCGAAGCGCCCATCACTTTGCGAATACCAATTTCTTTACGACGACGTTCAGCAGTAAACGAAGCTAAGCCAAATAAACCAAGAGCGGCAACAAAAATAGCCAAGCCAGAAAAGAACGCAAAAACTTGTGCTTGTTTATCTTCTTTCTGATACATGGCATGAAAATTATCATCTAAAAACGTACGAGCATTAGGTACGGTTGGCATTATTTCAAGATGAAGTGCATCAATATGCTCAAGTACCTGAGACAATTTGTTAGGTTCAAAACGAATACTGACGAAGCGCTCTTCTCCTTTAACAAGGTGATACACTTGGGGTTGTTTATTTTCATGTAAAGATCCCATGTGAATATCTTCCACCACGCCCACAATTTTGTAATTGGTATAACCCGGAGGAAAGGGTATTTTAATCAGCTTATTCACAGCCTCTTCTGGTGTATAACCTAATATTTTTGCTGATGTTCGACTAATAACAGCAATGCCACTACCGACAGGATTTTCGTTAGTTGGAACAATCACGTAGTTGTCACCGTGGCTTTCTGAAAAATAACGCCCAGCAATTAATGGTATTTGGTAGTGTTCAAAAAATTGAAACGTCGCATTTAGTGTAGGTAAGCTAATTAAATTTTCAGCTACAATATTTTGATCTTCTCGTACATAAGACCACATATCGCGTAATGGTGATGTTGGCAGTTGCTGTGCCGCCGTTACTGATGTTATACCGGGATGCGCTATTAAACGCTCACGAAAGTATTTATATAGAGCATTTCTACTCTCAAAGCCTTTAGCATTACTTAACGGCAAAACAATATTATTATTACGGTCATAACCTGGGTCGCTAAGGCGAGCAAACTCAGCCTGCTTTACTACAACAATGGTTGCCACAATTAAGGTAATTGAAATAGTAAACTGCAACACTACGAGTACTTTACGCAAATAAACGGGGCTTTTTCCATGTCCTTTTCCTTCACTTAAAGCACCTTTTAATACTTGGGCAGCATTAAAGCGTGAAATATAAAAGGCAGGATAGCTACCGGCAAAACAACCAACTAAAATCGTTGTCGTTATAATGCCTAATAAAACATCTGTTGAATAAAAGCTTGTTGGTATTAAATCTCGTTCAATAAAAGCACTAAACCAAGGCAAACTTAATTCAACAACGGCACAAGCTAAAAGCATGGCAACCATTGTCATTAAAATCGATTCAATTAAAAACTGCCCCATAAGCTGGCGTTTAGTTGCGCCTAAAACTTTACGTACACCCACTTCTTTCGCGCGCTGTGTTGAGCGTGCAGTACTTAAGTTCATAAAATTAATACAAGCGATTAATAAAATAACTAAAGCAATAACCGAAAAGCTATAAACAATAACATAGCTACCATTGGCCTTTATTTCATATAATAAGTCAGAAAAGAGGTGAATATCGGTAATTTTCTGCAATTTAAGTGACTGTGTATCAGTAACATTGTCACCTAACTGCTGCATCATCACAGGGAACTTGGCTTCTAATTGCCTCGCTTCAACACCTTCTTTTAAACGCAAATATATATAGTAATAATTTAAGTCCCAATTTTTCAAATCGGCTGGCACCCATTGGCGCATCGATTCAAGTGAAAATAATACACTAAACTGTAAGTGCGTATTTTCAGGTTGGTCAGCAATAACCGCTGTTACTTCTGTTGGGGTGTTATTCATTAAAATGTAGTCACCAATAGGATCTTTATCACCAAAGAATTTTTTCGCCATTGATTCAGTTAATACAATGGTGGAAGGCCTTGTTAAGGCCGTTTCTTTATCACCAGCTAATACCGTAAAGTTAAAAGTATCAAACACGTCACTTTCAGCCATTAGCATGTCGTCAATAACAACCGTGTTTTCTTCGTTGCCAAGTATAAAATTCCACCCCATTCCCATTAAGCTAAGCGACTCTATTTCATTGAAGTTACTTTCAAGTGCTTCTTTAAAAGGTGGTGCGATGCCAGCACTATGAATGTCGTCGGCATTATAATGACGTGTTACGCGGTAAGTGTTTTCAGCATTTTTGTAGTAATCATCAAACGAGCTTTCGTAGCGCACAAAAATTAAAATTAAAAAGCAAATAGCTAAACCTAACGCTAAACCTAAAATATTAATAACACTAAAAAGCCTATTGGCTAAAATATTCCTTAACGCAATAAATAAGTAGTTTTTGAGCATATTATACTACCTCTACCTTATTATTTTGTGTGACGACTTGGCCATCAAACAAATGAATAATACGGTTAGCATATTCAGCGTGATAAGCCGAATGCGTTACCATTAAAATAGTAGTACCTGCTTCATTTAAATTTTTTAGCAGCTCCATCACTTCATCGCCGTGTTTCGAGTCTAAGTTACCGGTTGGCTCATCGGCAAAAATAACCGCTGGTTTAGTAGCTAAGGCGCGAGCAATGGCAACACGTTGTTGTTGTCCACCAGATAACTGATTAGGCATATGTGAAGCACGGTGGTTTAAATCCATTTGTGCTAGTACTTCATCCACTCTTGCTTTACGCTCTTTACTGGCTATTTTGTGATAAAGTAACGGTAGCTCTACGTTTTCGGCAACCGTTAATTCGTCAATTAAATTAAAACTTTGAAAAATAAAACCAATCTGGCCTTTACGTTTATTTGCTAACTGACGCTCAGAAAACTTGCTAATATTTTCCCCTTCAAAGAAGTATTCACCTGATGTTGGCGAGTCAAGCATACCTAAGGTATTTAACAAGGTTGATTTACCACACCCTGAAGGCCCCATAATCGAAATAAATTCACCTTTTTCAATTTGCAGATTAACGTCTTGCAACGCATAGGTTTCTATATCACTTGCTTGATAAACTTTATTAATATTATTTAGGCGGATCATTAGTTATCCTCGATTGTTATTGTGTTTAGTTGATTAAAGTTGCTATAGCTTGAAACAATAACCATTTCACCTTCTTTCAAGCCTTGTATAATTTCTACTTGCGCAGGCGTATTTCTACCAATGGTAATATTACGGCGATGAGCTTGCTTACCATTTTCGTTCACAACATAAACCCAAGTGCCGGCACTTTCTTGCATAAAGGCACCACTGTCAATAAGCAGCACTTCCTCATTGTCGCTCAGCATTAAACGCGGCGTTAACGTTTGGCCGCGACGTATACTTTTGGGCCAGTCGTCATCAAAATGTAAGTCTATTTCAAACTCGTTATTATTAATTTGCGGGTATATTTTCTTTAACGTTAATACATATGCATTACCCGCAATATTTACTCGTGCTTTTTGCCCAATAGCTAAACGACTCAAATAAAATTCACTGACTAAACCAACCGCCTTAAATTTTGAAATGTCGTCAATTTGGCCTAAACGCTCACCATGACTTTTACTTTCACCCATTTCTATATCGAAAGAAGTTAAACGCCCAGCTCTTGGCGCTTTAACTAATAAATTGTCTAAATTTCTACGTGCTATTGATAAGTTTTTTTCTAATTGAGCTACGTTACTTTCAAGTTGTTCTATTTGCGCGATACGCATTTTTTCTTCTTGTTCTTGGCTTTCAAGGGTTACTTCACGACACTGTATTAAATAGGCTAATTCGTTGGTTAAATTTTCTAACTGCTCTTCATCAATAAAATTAGCGACTTTTCTACGGCGTTTTACTTGCTGTTGTAATTGCTTTATTTGGTAATCTAATTCAATTAAATCGCGCTTTAAGCTTAACCTATTGCGCTCAATAGCGAGTTTGGTATTTCGTAAATCATTCAACTGTTCACTTACTTGTGCTTCGCGTGAAATTAAATCTAATTGCAACTTGGTATTGCTTAAACGCAGTAAAGGTTGATTTTTAATAACAATATCGCCCTCTTCTACCAATACATCTTCAACTCGACCACCTTCAATAGCATCTAAATACACGCTTTTAAATGGCTCAACACGTACTCGTAATGAAATATAGTCTTCAAAGGCCACCTTTTTTACGGTTGAAAACACTAAACGCTCTTTCTCAACAGTCAAACTTTTTTCCGCTTTTGGCATATTTACATAGAGAGCAGCAATAACTACAACAGCAGCAACAAGTAAAATATGTTTCCATGAAAACTTCTTGGCTTTTTGAATTTTTCTATCCATTATCTATAACAACAAGTAAAAGTAACCCTAAATAGCGAACATCATGCCAAACATTAAACCCTTAATATTCATATAGATAACAAATTCACTAGGGCAACAGGTGTGCGCTTGCTATACACTGATGTGTACGATAACGTACACTAAAAAAGAAACTAACGTGCCAATTAAAAGCACGAGGGCATAAAATGAATAAAAATTTGGCTAATATATTAGTCATTGATGACGACCCTGATATTTTATTAGCGGCTGAAATCTTCTTAAAACGGCATTATCAAAAAGTGCTCACCTTAACTGATCCAAATGACATTGCCAGCACCATGCAAACAACGCCATTTGATATTTTTTTATTAGATATGAATTTTGCTATTGGCTTAAATACTGGTGACGAAGGTTTGTATTGGTTAAATCAAATTTTAGCTATTGAACCCAATGCCGTTATTGTCATGATGACCGCCTACGGCGATGTGGAACTGTCAGTAAAAGCAATCAAACAAGGCGCTGCTGATTTTGTGTTAAAGCCATGGAAAAATGAAAAGCTACTTGCCACACTTAATTCTGCGCTATTACTTAGTGAATCAAGAAAACAATTGAGCCATTCTCGCAAACAAATAAAACAGCTTAGTATTAGCCAGCAAGCTCTGCAAAACCAGCAAAAAATGCCAACTGCTATTGGTGAATCACGTGCTTGGCAACAGCTACTTAACATGGCGCACAAAGCAGCCAAAACTAACGCTAATGTACTTATACTAGGAGAAAATGGGGCTGGTAAAGAAGTCATAGCACATGAAATTTTTCAACGCTCTGAACGGGCAAATAACATTATGCTAAGTGTTGACCTTGGTGCGGTACCTGAAAACCTTTTTGAAAGTGAATTATTTGGCCATGTAAAAGGCGCTTTTACTGACGCCAATAGTGATCGCGCAGGTCGCTTTCAGGCGGCAGCAGGCGGTACCTTATTTTTAGATGAAATTGGTAACTTACCATTACATTTGCAGGCAAAATTACTCAGAGTTATTGAACAAAAAGAAGTAACACCACTAGGTTCAGACAAAGCAATAAAAGTTGATGTAAGATTAATTTGCGCCACCAACATGCCGTTACAAACATTGGTTGATGAAGGTTTGTTTAGAGCTGATTTATACTACCGTATTAATACCGTACAGTTACAAATACCACCTTTGCGCGAACGACAAAGCGACATTCCTTTGTTGTTGCAACACTTTATTGAACGCTATGTACGTAAGTATCAGCTTTCGCATAAAACAATTGATAATGCGGCTTTAAAAGCACTTAAAAAATATCGCTGGCCTGGTAATGTTCGTGAACTTGCCCATACTGTTGAGCGCGCATTAATTTTAACTGACAACGATATTCTTACCGAGCAAGATTTCCAACTAGCAACACAAGCACATACAACAAAAGATACCTTTGCTGATTGTAATCTCGAGCGTATTGAAAAACAGGCTATTAATCATGCCATTCAAAAGCATAACGGTAATATTAGCCACGCAGCTACAGAACTAGGTATTACGCGTACATCGTTATATCGCCGTATAAAGAAGCATGAATTATGAAACTAAAATTCCGTTGGCGTTATCGACTCAAATTACTCACTTTAATTAGTATTTATTCACTAGTGTTATTTGGCATTTTTCATTTAATACAGCAACCATTATTCTATTTTAGCCAAGTACTTTTTATTATTGTTGCCGTACTATTGGTTATTGGCATTATTTATTTATGGGAACACCAATTAAAATTATTAGAAATATTCTTTCAAGCAGCTAATCACGATGACTTTTCGCAGCGCTATAGCAATAAACGCTTAAGTGAAGAATTAGCCGATAGTTTAAATAAAATTACCGAAAAATTTCAACAACACCGTATTACAGAACAAACAGAAAACAGCTTTTTAAAAGCCATTATTAGGCAGGCGCCTGTCGCTATATTAGCGTTTGATCAGCGTGAGCGACTTACTTTGTTTAACCAAACAGCTAGCCAATTATTATCAATAAAATCACCAACAACTCTTCAAGACTTATCCGCCAGTTTCATTGATTTACCCCATTTATTAACTAGCTTAAGTAGTAACAACTTCGCTTTACATAAAATGTATCGCGACGGAGTTGCTTATAGCTTAAAGCTTTCTGCCAACCATATTTTATTGGGTAATAAAAACCAAACCATAGTAACCATTGAAAACATTGGTAGAGAAATTAATCAGGCTGAATATTTAGCATGGCGTAATTTAATCAGCGTATTAACTCATGAAATGATGAATTCAATTACCCCTATTGTTTCGTTAGCTGATAATTGCCGAGATATTTTAACGCAACCTGATCTTCTTGCCTTGCCAGAGGAAACCCTCAAGCAAGAACTTGAGGAAACCAAACGCGCACTCAATACGATTGCTCAGCGCAGCCAAGGTATTATGAATTTTGTGGATAGTTATCGCCAGCTAAGCAAGTTACCTTCGCCCAATATTCAAAGCATTTCATTACACGAATTGTTAACAACCATTGCGTTGTTAGAACAAGCGAAGTTAGCACCACTTAATATTAAAGTTTGTATACACGTTGAGCCAGAAAATCTTAGTTTACGCGCCGACAAACAACAGTTTGAACAAGTATTAATAAATTTAATTAACAACGCCGCTGATGCCTGTAAACAACAAAAAAACGGCGAAATTAACATTACCGCATCACTACGCGGTAGCCATATTGTTGTTGCTATTAACGATAATGGCGCAGGCATAGACGACAAAATATTAGAGCATGTTTTTACACCATTTTTCACCACTAAACGCAATGGCACCGGTATAGGTATGAGCTTAACAAGGCAAATTATACATGCTCACGGCGGGCAAGTGTCGGTGAAGTCAACGCCCAAAGTAGGTACCACGGTAGAGCTGATTTTTTAGTAAATATTTACTCTTTATTTTTACAGAATAAAATAACGCTGTTCAAAAACTGTATGTACACAGAAACCTATAAACCTTGCTTTATAAAACAGAACAAGCATTTTGCCGATTTTTAGTACAGCTGCTCAACAATAGCAGCTAAGCCATTTATCGACTTTCGAAAATCAACCGCACTGCGATAAAGAAAAACATCGGGTACGCTGGTAAACATCTTCATGATGTTAGCCCGTTAAGCAGTTCAATTAAAAATGGCGCCGTTGTGTTATTGTGCCAGGTAACGATAATTCATCAGCTGAGGTTGTTAATAGGAAGTTGGTGTTGTTGACAAAACTTAAGCACTGATAAGCCGCAGGCAATCTGTTTATCAACGAAGTTTTTTCAATCATCAAGTCTTCTGCGCTACATGGGTTGCTCCAATAAAATAAATTAAAACACTTTAAATTGAAATATTAAAGCAGGAATTGTGCTGATGGCAGGACGTTTACTATCTATATATAAAATAAGCCATTAACCTGAATGGATTAATGGCTTATTGATAAAGTAGATTAGGTCAATTTTAGCGGCAAGCTTAGTTATTAACTCGCTACGTTCTGAAAGGTACCAGCATCTAAAACTTGTTTTCTTGGAACAAATTTACAAATATAGTTCCAGTTCCAGCTAGCATCATATTTATGGCATAAACCCCAACTTAAACCTGGTTTAGGTAACTCTTTTCCTTCCGGATCTCGGTATAAACCAATTGCTTCTGGCGCACCTTTTATATGAGCTTTTATTTCGAAGTTAATGCCATCTTGGGCAAATTGTATGGTGTTTTTTTCTGGTCCATCAGTGGTTAACATCGAAGCGATACCACCTTGATAATTCCAAACAACAACTTCATGGCCACTATTAGAAATAGGGTTATATTCAGATTTTACATATGGTCCTTCAAAAGTATCCGCAATAGCAACACCGTGTTTAATTTCACGGCCACCAAAATTCATACTTTCCCCCATAGTTTCACCTTTGTAATAAAGGTAAAATTTATCATTAAAAATCATTAAACAAGGATCATGCACTTTGTGACTATCAAAGCTACCTTTACTTTTTACAATGAAGCGGTTGTCTTCATCACCTAACCATTCACCATCTTGCGATGGGCTTAGAATAGGTTGTGCCGATTTTTTCCATGGACCAAAAGGACTATCAGCAACAGCAATCGCAATTTGTTCAATTTGACGATTCGTATAAGGGTACTGAACTGATTGATAAACAAGGTAATATTTACCCTGATGAGCTAATACTTCAGGGGTAAATACGGCTCTATCATCATAACTACCGGCTTCACCACGGGTAATAGCAACGCCCTGTTCTTCCCAGTACTCGCCATCTTTAGAGGTAGCATGCCAGACTTCTGTTAAATCCCACGGAAACACTTTATCATCAAGGTTATCAGAGCCAAAGCCAACTGTTTCACCTTCACCTTTCGTGTACCAAACATGGTAAATACCATCAACATTAATTACCGATGATGGGTCACGACGGATCACGCCTTCTTCAAAAGCAAAGTCACCTTTTAATTCATGCACATCGAACTCGGTTAACCACTCGCTACCAAAACTATCGTAACCACGTTCAATAGCTCTTTTACTTGCTAAGCTTAATTTTTTCTCTTGCATATTAACCTCAAAATCATGCTAATTTAGCGCAGGTATTGATATAAGCGCTTTCTAAATGTTTAAAATTCAATTCCAGATACCCTCAAAAATATAGGGAACTGTTATTCTTACTTCGGCTGCAATACAACGTCTATCTATTCAATAGTTTACCAATACCTGTTATCACTACCGCAGCTTTAATATTAGTGCCATTTAGTAAAATCACACCTTAAATTTGGGTGATCGAGCTTTCCACCTAAATATAAATACCATGTTAAGCAATTTATTAATTGGCTTTTTAATAAAGTGCTTTCATGTTACATTATAAAGCCGCAATTGTTAACAATTAAATATATTCACTCGTTAGTATTGTGATAAAGCATTAAATAAAAGCATCTTTATAAACTTCTCTTACCGTATATATAAGGAAAATTCATGACTAATGTGAATTCATCTCCAATCCCTTCAGGGTCAACAAGGCCTAAAAATGGTAATAATCCTCATGGAATGATCGTAGGTAATGGCGATTTTACTTATCGTGTAGACTGTAACTGGGGTCAATTAGACGCTAACAAATACCCTGTTGAAAATTGTCACAGTTTAGCCTTTGATTCACAGAAAAATATTGTCATGACAACTGATCATCCTCAAAACAATATTATTATTTATAACCAAGACGGTAAGCTAATTGATGCATGGGGTACTATGTTTCCTGGTGCACATTCCGCTAAAGTGGTTAATGAAAACGGTGAAGATTACATTTATTTAGTAGAAAGTGGTTGGATCCTCAATCGCCGCTGGGACGGGGTATCAACCGATAAATGGGATTCCCCTTTTAATAAAGTGATACCTCAGGCGGGTTTTATTGCCAAACTCACCATGGATGGCCGGTTAGTATTCACGATAAGTCATCCGCAAACAATTGGGGTTTATACTCCCGATATGCCATTTAACCCAACCGATATTGCTATTGCAGCTAATGGCGATTTATATGTTACTGATGGTTACGGCTCCGATTATATCATTCAATATGATAGCCAAGGTCGTTATATTCGCCACTGGGGTGGCCATGATAATGCCGATAAAAATTACAATCTCATTAATACCCACGGCATTGAGATTGATCAGCGCGATCCACTTAATCCAAAACTTATGGTCAGCTCAAGAGCTGAGCAAGCAATCAAATATTTTTCATTATCTGGTGATTATATCAGTACTTTATCTGTACCTGGTGCGTGGATCCATGGACCAGTATTTAAAGGTGAGCATTTTTATGCGCCAGTATGTTGGTCTGATATAGATGGTGAAAATAAAGACGATTCAGGTTTTATTGCTATATTTAACTCATCTGATCGTTTAGTTGCCACCATTGGTGCACAAAGCCCTATTTACAAAAATGATCAATTGCAACAAGTGTCAACCTCTTGGAATTTATTTAATCACTGCCATGGGTTATGCGTTGACGATGATGAGAATATTTATGTTGGTCAGTGGCGAGCAAACCAAAGCTACCCTTGGAAATTACATCGACTTTAATCGGGGATTTAGGATTGATTTACTTATTTTAATTAATTCAAACCCTATTTTTTGTTAACAATATTCAATTTTAGGTTTAGTATATAAAAAAGTTTCCATAAATAATAAAGAATATAGTGTACAGTTTTTAAGCAATATAAGAGTCAGGCCAATACTAACGTTAAGCTGACTATAGGAGAATATATGAAGATGTTAAAAAATGTGGCAATGATATCAGCGTTTGCTTGTCTAGCCGCTGGTTGTCAAAACGAACCACCAGTTTTAAATGCTGGTAATGCAAAACAGCAATCAACAAGTACAGATGGAGCTGTGTTAAAACAATTAGCTAATTTTAACAACGAAAACCTTAACGTTAATTTGTCTTATGTTGATGCTAAAGGTGAAATTGTTGATGGCCAACTCAATGTCTCCTTTGACAACACCAATTCTACTTATACTAGCGTGGCAATCGAACCTAAAGATAAGTGGGATTGGAGCGAGTTTTCTGATTTCAACTTAGCATTTGATATTGCTAATCATGGCCAACGTTCAGCACAAATTTATTTAGATATTACCGATGGTAATGGTGATAACTATACCCGTTCGGTTAGTATTCCGGTTGGTGGCTTTAATACTTATTACGCAAAAATGAAAGGTCATGATTTAGCAACACCTGAAGGCAAGGACGGCGTTGAACTAAACTTTACCTCAGGTTTACGTTCAAACCCTGACACATGGGAAAGTAACGAAGTCCAATTTATTTCATTATGGGGTAAAAAGAACCTCAATTTAGCTGATATTAAACGCATTAATATTAGTGTACAAAGTGCAATTTTTGATAAGCAAATTCAGCTTAAAAATATTCGCTTACGTAGCAATCCTAAAATGGATCAAAACTTTCTTGCCGGTATCGTAGATAAATACGGACAAAACGCTAAAGAAAACTTTAATGGTAAAGTATTTAGTGATGAGCAATTGATAAAAGAAAGAGAAGCTGAATCAACATTATTTGCGAATCAAAAAATAGTTGACCGTTCTAAATATAGTGGTTGGGCTTCTGGTCCTAAATATAAGGCAACAGGTTATTTCAGAACAGAAAAAACCGATGGAAAATGGTCTCTTATTGATCCTGAAGGACACATATACTTTGCTTCGGGTATTGCTAATATCCGTTTATCAAATACTTCAACCATGACAGGTTACGACTTCCCGGCTTCCGTTATTAAGAAAAAAGATCCTAATGATGTAACTCCCGAAGATTCGCAAGGTTTAAACCGCGCCCCTAACTCTGCAGTGCCTTACCGTACAAAAGCGTCTGATACACGAGCAAACATGTTTAATTGGTTACCTGAATATTCAGAGCCGCTAAGTAAACACTTTGGCTATCGTCGTAGCGCCCATTCTGGTCCGCTTAAAAAAGGTGAAACATTCAGCTTTTATTCTGCAAACCTAGAACGTAAATACAGTGATATTAATCCTGATTTTATGGAAGCTTGGGAAGAAACAACATTAAATCGTATGACCAACTGGGGTTTTACTTCTTTAGGTAATTGGGCAGATCCTGCTTTTTACGATAATACGCAAGTGCCTTATTTTGCAAACGGCTGGATCACTGGAGACTTTAAAACAGTTTCAAGTGGAAATGACTTCTGGTCTCCGCTCCCAGACGTATTTGATCCTGAATTTACTGAACGAGCAAACTATACCGCAAGTGTTGTAGCAAGCGAAGTTAACAATAGTCCTTGGTGTGTTGGTGTTTTTATTGATAATGAAAAAAGCTTTGGTCGTTCAGAAACTGATGAAGCTCACTACGGTATTGTGATTCATACACTAAAACGTAATGGTAAAGACGTACCAACCAAAGCGGAATTTACTCGCTTAATGAAACAAAAATATCAGGATATAAAAGCTCTTAATAAAGTTTGGCAAAAAGATATTAAGAGCTGGGCTGAATTTGACCAAGGTGTTGATTCTTCGTTAAATACAAAAGCTCAAATCAATGACTACGCATTATTATTATCAGCTTATGCCGATAAATACTTTGCAGTTGTTGATGCCGCATTAGCAAAACATTTATCTAATCATATGTATATGGGCGCACGTTTTCCTGATTGGGGTATGCCAATAGAAGTTGTTAGAGCTTCAGCTAAGTATGTCGATGTTGTTAGCTATAACGCATATAAAGAAGGTATCCATAAGAAAAAATGGGAATTCCTAAAAGAAATTGATATGCCAGCTATCATTGGTGAATACCATGTAGGTGCGAGAGATAGTGGTTTATTCCACCCAGGCTTAATTCATGCGTCAGATCAGCAAGACAGAGCAAATATGTTTGAAGATTACATGAATTCCGTTATCGACAACCCTTACTTTGTTGGTGCACATTGGTTTCAATATATTGATTCGCCGATCACAGGACGTGCATATGATGGCGAAAACTATAACGTTGGTTTTGTTTCTGTCACCGACAGCCCATACCAACCGCTTATCGAGTCTTCACGTAAAATAAATGCTTCGCTTTACCAACGTCGTTATAAATAGTATCTCGACTTTATATAAGTTTAGCGATAGAATGTAAGCTATCAGGCCAATATTGTAGACAATATTGGCCTTTTCATTTCAAATCCTGCCAAAGTTAATAAACTTTTAAAACAATGATTTATTAACCCCTTAATTTATAAGACTGTTAACGCTATCAAAAATTGTCATATGTGAACAATATTCTATTTGCAATATTTGCCAAACTCGCTATGATGGAGTTAATTGTTTATTGAGGAGTTATTATGGCTGGAGCAAGACCAAAAAAAATCCTAACCATAAAAGATCAAATCGCAAATGAATTACGTTCTGATATCATTTCTGGTGCTATGCCGCCGGAAACAAAATTAAAAGAGCAAGAATTAGCACAGCGTTTTGGCTTATCACGTGGTCCTATCCGAGATGTTATTTTACAGTTAACTAAAGAAGGTTTGCTGGTTTCGAAAAATAATTGCGGTGCATCGGTTAATAGTGTTTTAGATCCTAAAATGCAAAAATTGATGATTAATTTACGTCGTAATATTGAAACATTTGCCATCGAGCAGCTCAAAGGTCAATTAACTGAAAAAGATTTTAACGAGTTAGATGCTATTCTTGACGATCTGCAATCGGCTTTTGACTCAGAAGATTATACAGAAGTAACTAAAATTGATATCTCCTTCCATAACTACCTTATCTATAAAGCTGGTGGGGATGAATTAGTTAATATTTGGTATCCGTACGTAATGCGTATGCGTTTAAATTATAAACGTATTCAATCAAGCGCTGCTTGTGTAGATGAACATAGAGAAATATTAAATTCACTACGTGAAGGTGATACAGCTAAGGCCGTTAAAGCCGTTAAAGCTAATATCAAATAGTTTATATTCTATCTTTTAATATCCCAAAAATAATATCTCTAAAAGCGCGATTTAACATCGCGCTTTTTTTTTGCCTAAAAAACGATAACGTAATTTAAGCTGTGAAAATACACTTATCAATCAGCTTAAATTTTATACCTTAAAAATATTTTTTCTCATAAAAAAACGATTAACTAAAACAATCAAGTAGTTATAAACTCAAAACCAAAATTCAAATAAAAATATTATATTTATATTTAAATAATTATTGATTTATTAAATTACCCTGATTAATATTGTTAACATTCAACAAATACTAACAATGTTATATAGGTACGAATATGAGCAAAATGATACTGACAGATGAACAAGTTGCCGACTTCCACCGTGACGGTTATGTCATCGTAAAACAATTTTATAACGAAGCTGAAATTAGCCGTTTACAAGAAAAAGCCTTTAATGATGAAAACTTATACAAAAATGCTTGGGACAAAAAAGATGCTTCAGGTACGGTAAGTAAAGTATCGTTATGGCAAGATTTAGGTGACGACTTTTATAGCATGTTTTCACGTGGTCGCCGTTTAGTTGATTCAGCAGAGAAAATTTTTGATGAGCCGGTATTTCATACTTCATCAAAAATTATGATGAAAGAACCATTTGTTGGTGGTGCATGGGAATGGCACCAAGATTATGGTTACTGGGCAACAGATAATTATCATCTTTACCCTAAGTTACTAAGCTGTATGATCGCCATTAATAAAGCGACTATCGAAAATGGGTGTTTACAAGTATTAAAAGGCTCACATCACATCGGTAGAATTAACCACAGTAAAACAGGTGATCAAAAAGGTGCTGATATGGTATTTGTAGAAGAAGCCATGAAACACCATGAGTTAATTAATGTGGAATTAGAGCCGGGTGATACGTTATTTTTCCACTGTAATTTATTACATAAATCTAATCAAAATCGTTCTGCCGATCCACGTTGGGTGATGATCCCAGCATATTGCGCAGAAAGTGCAAAACCTTTTAAAGAAAACTCATTGGTTTATCGCCCATTAGAAAAAGTAGAAGATGATGCCATTCTAAATTGGTCTGCATAATCTGCATTTCAATTAAGCCATCATTAAGATGGCTTTTTTATATCTCAAGTTAACAATTAAAGCATATATTTAATATTTTTTTCGTAATAATCACTATTTATAGCAAATTAACTACAATAAAATGATGTTATTACTTGCTAACTAAAGATGAATATTATGGATAAAAGTACATTAGCTGATCCTTTTAAAGTAACAAGAGAAAACCAAGGGGTGAGTGAAATAGATGATCAAAATGATCCTGTTACTATGGTATTAGGATTAAAAGACGTTAGAAAATGTGCTCACAACTGGAAAACGTTTCAATCAGGTGCTGTCCCTGGTCGAATTGTTGTACCATCAGAAGTTAATATTCGTGACACCAGACAAATTCCTTTCGAAGTTGACCCTCCTGAGCATGGTAATTTTAGAGCTTTGTTAGACCCATGGTTTAAGCGCCCATTAGAGCAAGACTATCAAGATAAATTGCGCGCCGAAGTAAATACCATTGTTGATGCCGTTTTAAACAAACCATCAGTTGAAATAGTAGAAGAGTTTGCATTAATACTACAATCTCGCGCCTTAACTTTACTGCTTAACACCCCTTACTATGAGGCAGAAACTTGGATTGGCTGGGGGACGCATGTTTTTAGAAGTGAAGATAGCGCCCTAGATGCAAGTAAAGCCAATATTTTATATGACTATATAGACAAGCAAATAGACCTTGCCATCGCCAACCCTGGTGAAGATTTATACTCGGTACTGCTAGCGTCTGAAGTAAATGGTAAAAAATTAACCAAAGAAGAAGTCAAAGGTGTGATGATTTTAACCTTTGCCGGTGGTAGAGATACTATTATTAATGCGGTTACCAATACTATTGCTTACTTTTCAGAACATCCAGAATCACTGCATCGTCTAAAAGTAGAGCCAGAAATCAGAGGTAAAGCGGTAGAAGAATTTATTCGTTATTTTTCACCACTAACTCATATGGGCCGTGTGGTAACAGAAGACACCCAAGTTTGTGAACACGCTGTTAAAGCCGATAGCCGAATTTCATTATGCTGGGCATCAGCAAACCGAGATGCCAAAGTATTTGAACAGCCTGATGAAATTGTTTTAGACAGAAAATTAAACCCACATGTTGGTTTTGGTTTTAGTCATCACAACTGTTTAGGTGCTACCCACGCAAGGCAATTACTTAATACTTTAATTGAAGTATTAGCTGAAAAAGTTGACTCAATAAGCCTACATGGCTGTGAAGAAAATATTGAAGATTTACAACATTTTCAACGAAAAGTAGGATTTCATAGTTTAACGGTTACCCTAAACGGTAAAAACTAATCTATTTAACCCAAGTTCAGTTTATTTAAAATAACAACGATTAATAAAGAGACACGATAATGGCAAAAATTACATTTATTACAACAGACAGTGATGAAATTACGGTAGAAGCAGACTCAGGTTCAGTAATGGAACTTGCCGTAGAAAACAACATTCCAGGTATTGATGGCGATTGCGGTGGCGTGTGCTCATGCGCAACTTGTCATGTACATGTTGCTGCACAAGATCTTGATAAAATTGGTCCTGCAAGCGAAATTGAACAAGACATGTTAGAGCTAGACGACAACGCTAATGAATTTAGTCGCCTTTGCTGTCAAATAGAAGTTAATGATGCCATTGATGGTGTTGTATTAACTGTCGCCGAATAATATAACCTGAACTCGGATTAATGGGTTTTGTAACAGTCTGATTTATAATCAATAATTTAACAGTTTACGTACTTATTTTGTTGCACCTAATTTATCTTAGGCTCAATGATGAAATTTAAGTGGATATCTAGGCGTTTTTCGTACTAATAGCCAGCTATTAGAACGAAAAATAACGAAAATAGGCGCTTAAATAGCGTTATTGAGCAAAATGGCTTAAACCGAATTCAGGTTAATATAGCAAATAAACGTTACCGCTCAACAACAGGTTAGGAATAAAACATGTCAACAGATCAAGCTTTAGAGCAAACTTGTATCATTATAGGTGCTAGCCACGCCGGCGTTAGTGCCGCCTTTGCTTTACGTAAAGAAGGCTGGCAAGGAAAAATAAAGCTGGTCGATAGTGACACCGCTTTACCCTATCATCGCCCCCCTTTGTCAAAAGCATATTTAACAGAAGATAGTGATAAAGCGCCTGCAACATTAAAGCCTGAAGCAAGTTATCAGAAAAATAATATTGAGCTAATATTTGGCCAAAAAGTTTGTGAAATTAACCGAAATGACACAGCAGTAATATTGGAAAATGGTGAGCAGTTACCATACAACAAATTAATTATTGCTGCTGGTGCCCGACCATTTATTCCACCAGTAACCGGTATTGATACAGCATCTAATGTCTTTACCTTGCGCAATAAAAGTGACGTTGAACAAATTCGTCAAGCCTTCAGCGCCAGCAGTAAAAAACGCGTGGTGGTCATTGGTGGTGGTTATATTGGCTTAGAAACAGCGGCCTCTCTCAAAAAAATGGGGGGCGATGTTACCGTCCTTGAACGGGAAACACGATTACTTGCACGTGTGACCTCACCACAAATGTCTGAATTTTTTGCTCAGTTACATGCAGATCATAATGTCACAATTAAAACTGAACAAAATGTCACGGCGATTGAAGAGTCTAACCAAGAGTTGACCGTTGTTTGTGGTGATCAGAGCCAATACCCTGCAGATATAATTATTGTTGGTGTCGGAGTACGAGTTAATCAAGAATTAGCACAAGCCGCCGGTTTAACCATAGCAAATGGCATAAAAGTTAACGAACAATGCCAAACCAATGATCACAATATTTATGCTATTGGTGATTGTGCTTTCCACCATAATCAACAATATGATCGATGGTTACGATTAGAGTCGGTGCAAAATGCAGTAGACCAATCAAAAGTTGCGGCCGCATCAATTTGTCAAAAACCGACACACTATGATGCATTACCCTGGTTTTGGTCAGATCAATATGACATAAAATTACAAATGGTTGGGCTAGCGACAGATTACGATAATCTAATTTTACGTAAAGAACGTGACAGTGATACTGATATTGATAACGCACCTTTAGCTAAGTTTTCTGTCTGGTACTTTAAAGGCGATACCTTGTTATCTGTTGATGCCGTTAATCACGCTAAAGCCTATGTATTAGGTACTAAAGCACTAAAATCCAATCTAAATATAAATAAAGAAAACCTCGAAAATAACGAGATTGATTTAACATTAGATAATCTATTTTTATAAGCTTTATTTAGTGGTAGACTTAATTATCAGGGCACGTGTTAATAGCGTGCCTTGTTTTTTAGTTCTAATTTGTTTATATAACCGGACATTTATAATTCTTATGTTTTAGCTGTTTTTTCAGTGTATATAGGATTTTTAATGTTATAGCTAGAGCGTGTTTTAATTTAGTAAAACATTAGAGATGCTCTATATTTGTTAAACCAATACATTATTTAGTAGTCTTTGGATTGATTATACCTTTCACACACCCACACCGCTTTTTCAAAGCGATTATTATATTTTTTATTCTCCTACTTCTTCCTAGAAGTGTCTGTGCGGTTAATACAAAAATAACAACAGAAACAGTGATAACAATATCGATACATGCTGATGGCGGTGAGCATAAAGACAAAGTACAGGATATGTTGAATGCCTTTAATATCAAACATCCTGAAGTTAGAGTTGAGTTACTCCCTTCTCGAGGTGTCGATAATTATTATAAAATTGTTGATGACTGGGTCAAACAAGGCAAAGGAGCAAATATTATCTGGTGGTTTGGTGGCTCACGAGTGGATAAGTATGCCCAACAAGGTTTAATTCATGATCTCACTGAATTTTGGCAAAATAACCCAAACCGTCATCATTTTCCAAAGACCATATTGAACACAGCAAAGTTTAGAGAAAAATTTTATGCTGTGCCAATTTCAACTAATCTGTATACCCTATATTACCGTAAATCATTATTCAAAAAGTTAGATATTCAAGTACCCACAACTTGGGATCAGATGATTAAAACATGTAACAGTTTAAATCAAAAAAACATCAGCATGTTTGCTATCGGCACAAAAACCACACCATGGGTACTGCATGGCTGGTTTGATTATTTAAATTTACGTTTACATGGTTTAGCTTTTTATAAAAGCTTACTGTCAGGAAAACATTCTTTTTTAGATGATCGCGTTAGGTCTACATTCGAACACCTGAAAGAGCTAATCGATAATAAATGTTTTAATAAAGACCATGAACAGCATTCTACTTGGGAAGTTTTTCCGTCAATATTAAGGGGATATAGTGCCATGTCATTATCACATAGTTTGCCAGAACAGGTTCACTTTAAAAATGTCGATGATATTGGTATCGCTGAGTTTCCTGTGATAAATGCAGCTATTCCTAATTATACCGTAACGCCTGTAGATGTATTTATTGTTCCAACCTACACACATTTAAGTAGTGAAGTAATAAAGGTACTTAATTTTATCACCACAGAAGCGTTTCAATTAGCTTATGTCGAAGCACAACAGCACATACCTGCAATCAAGCTTAGTCAGCCTGCAACGGATCCTAGTGTGAAAATTTCAAGTGAAATTATCAATGCATCACCGGGAGGAATTCAGTATTTCGATAGAGAAATGAATATAGAATTTTCTGGAATAACACCTGAAATACTTGTCGACTTTATTAATAACCCAGACATAGACGCAACGTTAAATAAATTAGAGCAGTTACGATTAAAAGTATTTAGCAAGAAATAAACAGCTGTTGTAATATGATCAACTAGTTTCAATGGGTAATTAAGCGTAACAACTCTTCAGTTTGCTTTTTATAATCACTAATATGATTTGCATTATTAATATCAGGGTTATTGATATAAATGATCTTTCTGGTCTCTATATTAGCGTATTTAGCTGCTGATTTTATCATTTCAGAAGATTTCAATATGGCATCATAACTGCCATCTTTAATGGCCATACGCATACCTTGTTCTAGGTATTGGTATAATTTTTCATTGTCTTTATTAACATAAAAAAATAACGCCATTGGATAAACGAGCATTAAATTCTTTTCTACAACTAAATCCAGCTCGGGTCTTATTTTTAGATCTTGCCAAGGCTCATGTATCGCTAGGGGTAAATAGTCAAAACGCTTTGACGCTAACATTTGCCAAAGGTGCCTTCCCCGCGTAGAAGTTACAACAGGTAATCCGGCATGTTCTAATACTTTAGTATCACCCCAAAATTTACCTTGTCCAGCAATAAACTTTTGTAAATCACTCAAGCTATTAACATTTTCAAATAAATGTTGATCGTTTTTTCGAATAACAAATATTCGGTAACCGAGTATGCCTTTAAAGATCGGAATATTAACCGGTATTAAAAGATCATTTGCAAAAGAGTCCGCACTCGCCCATTGCACATCAATAAAACCTTTTTCTATAGATTTCGACTTTCTTGCTTCACTCATTACCGTGTTGAGCTGTTCGTAACATACTTTTGTAGTGACTTTACTAATTGATAAGCTAAATAATTTGAAAATTAAATTATCTTTTGACGATTCAAGCATCGGATGTTTAATGGTCATCTCACAAGAATCATTAGCCTTTGCGGTACTTGATAAGCTAAGCATGAACAAAAGAGACATAAAACAAAAAAATCTAATCATAAATATCGGGAACCTGTCATCATCAAATCTTAATTTGTACCGAAGTGAACATTGAGCATAGCAATAAAGTTTTAGAATGTAATTAACTACGCTTTTCTATACTTATTAGCTAACTTTTTTATCAAACAAATGCTTTTGATATTGTAGCGGCGTATTACCAAATTGTTTTTTAAACTGGGCAATAAAATGCGACGGACTAGAAAAGTTTAAATTATAACTGATATCCGTTATCGATTCTTTACCCAAACTCAATTGTCGTGCCGCTTGATACAACTTATGTCGTAATAGGTATTCAGAATAACTTACCCGAAAAACTTTCTTAAACTGCCGAGAGAAATGTGACGGCGACATAAAACACATAGCTGCACCATCTACCATCGTTAAATCAACATTGTCACGTTGGCGAAAATAGTTGATTACGGGTAACAACTTTTCGTAACCTGCCGATTGATTTAAGCTACTAACATCCGCTTGTTGTACAGGTTTGCTATGTTCTGCTATCCATAGTATCAACAGTTTTAACAATGTCAGACTTTTTTGACTAAGCGGATCTTGTTGATAGCTTTCTAACAACCACCTCACTTGCAACTTAATATTTTCACGCTCTGCAACGGGTATTCGTAACTGCATACCTCGTTTGAAAAAATTTTCGCAAAAGGCTAAACCTTCTGATTGAAAATACTCAGGTAAAATTTGAACAATATGCCAAGATTTTGCGCTAGGGCTTAGTTTGAAGTCATGTGCCTCAAGTGCAGGTGTAAAAATAATATCATGGTTTTGTAATGATGTTTGCCCTAAATTATAAAAATAACTACCTTCAATTTCGTCAAAAATGATAAATTCATGCACTTCATGAAAATGCATAAAACAACTATAAGGCTGATTTTTTTGATAACTTACATGATGAATATCAAACTGGTGACCACGCTCTATACAAAAAGGTTCACAGTAAACATTTCGCATCATTAAGCCCTCTTATTCAAACACCGAAAAATCATTATAATGATATAAAAAACAAATTAACACCATTACTGATACGATGATGAGCATATATTTAATACTTTATCCTCAATTTATAATAGAAGTAGTTAAACTTACATGATTGAATTAAGGTACAGAAATTTTATTGAGTAAAAACATGAAACAAGCCAAAGCGATAATTTCAAACGGACAAGGTGATTATCAATTAACTCACATAACAGTTGCCGATCCCGCTGAAAACGAAGTGAGAGTAAAAATTAAAGCCGCCGGTATTTGTCATACCGATTGGGATTCAGTACAAAATTGGAATAAAGAATTTATTGTTGGTCATGAAGGCGCAGGTGTTATTGATGCTGTTGGTGCTGGCGTTGATGGTTTAAGTGTTGGTGATAAAGTAATTCTTAATTGGGCTATTCCTTGTGGTCAATGTTTTCAATGCCAAGAAGGCAATCTTCATATTTGTGAAACCAACTCTCCTGTTTGTGGTTGTGAGCTTGAAGGACACGCGCATATCGATAGTAGTTTACACAACAACACCCCAATAGAACGCTCTTTTCATTTAGGTACTATGTGTGAATATGCCGTGGTTAAAGCACAAGCGGTTGTGAAAATTGATAGTAACATTTCATACCAAGCGGCATCAATTGTTGGCTGTGGTGTTATGACCGGTTGGGGTTCGGTAGTAAATGCGGCTAAAGTTCATGTTGGCTCAAGTGTCTGTGTTATTGGTTGTGGTGGTGTTGGTTTAAATGCGATTCAAGGCGCTAAGCAATCAGGAGCCACTATAATTATTGCTATCGACATCAACGAAGAACGTTTAGAGCAAGCAAAATCGTTTGGCGCTACCCATGGCATTATTGCCGATAAAAACGATACAGATTTTGTTAATGTTAAAGCACAAGTTTATGCCCTAACCAATAATCGTGGTGCTGATTATGCATTTGAATGTACCGCAATTCCAGCCCTTGGTTCGGCACCATTAACCCTAACAAGAAATGCAGGTACAGCAGTTCAAGTGAGCGGCATTGAGCAACGCATTGATTTTGACTGTGAATTATTTGAATGGGATAAAATATATATCAACCCACTCTATGGTATGTGTAACCCTGAACGAGACTTTACTCGCATTTTAGCGTTATATGATAATGGCACCATGAAACTTGATGAACTGGTCACCAAAACCTACACGCTTGAAACCCTTGCCCAAGGCTTTGATGACATGCTTAATGGTCGGATAGCTAAAGGTGTAATTATTATTGATGACAGTGAGTAACTTATGGCTGTTTTAAGATTAGAAAAATCTAACCCAGATTACAGTCGAAAAAACACAACTACGTTTACCATTCATAGTAGTTATCTGCAAAGCCGTCATGATGTCAGTGTTTATCACCAGTCAAGTGATAATAAAGACATTCCTATTGTTGTATTATTGCATGGTGTTTATGGCTCTCATTGGGTGTGGATGGATCTTGGTGGTGTCCACCTAGTTTATGAACAATTAAGAGCACAAGGTTTATCTGAATTTATCTTAGTGATGCCATCTGATGGGGGCTTATGGGATGGCTCTGGCTATCTTCCCTTAAATGAACATGGGAACTATGATGGTTGGATCGTAGATGATGTCATTAATACGGTAAAAGCAAATATTGACCAAGCATCAGAAAATAGTCCCGTTTATATTTCTGGCTTATCTATGGGTGGTTACGGTGCACTGAGACTCGGCGTTAAATATCCTGACATTTTCAGTGGAATTTCGGCACATTCATCTGTTACCTCATTAGCAGATTTACAGCAATTTATTGAAAATCCAGTTGATGATTATCAATGCCAAGATGAACAAGAAGCTAATTTATCTTATTGGTTAACTAAAAATAGCCATACTTTGCCCCCTATTCGCTTTGACTGTGGCACCGATGATACCTTATATCAAAGCAACCTCAGCTTAGTAAATACAATGACTGAATTAGCTATTCCCCATGATTTTGAAGCTTTAGCAGGCGCACATGAATGGCCATATTGGCACAAAAATGTCGCTAAAACTTTGCAGTTTTTTCACCAGCTAGAAACGCAAAAACGCTAAAATTCATGGCAAAAAACTTAATTAATATTGTTAGTTGCCTTCTACTTGTTTTAGCGACATTTGGGGTAAATATCACCTTAGCCACGTCTTATGAACTGCCTAAGGTGATTTATCCAAATGCTAACCCTAAAAATGAAAATAAACGCATTTTAGGTAAAATATTATTTTGGGAGGAACAGCTTGCCACCGACAATTCCATCGCATGTGGTTCATGCCATTTACCCGCTTTTTCTGGCGCAGATAAGCGCTTAGGCCTTGCCCCAGGTTTTGATAATCAATTAAACACAAAAGATGATGTTATTGGTAGTATTGGTGTCGTTAGTCGTGATCATTTAGGGGGGATTATTAAACACCCTATTTATGGTAATAATCAGCAGGTGACCGACCGAAGTGCCCAACCCTTTTTCTTAGCACTTTGGGCTAATGAATTATTTTGGGATGGTAGAGCAAAAAGTAAATTTATTGGTCCTGACGATAACTCTATTGTTATTCCTTATGGCGGCGCTTTAGAAAATCAAGCACTAGGTCCGTTAACAAGCTCTGTCGAAATGGCCAAACAAGGCCAGTTACCGAGCGAGATAATCAATAAATTAACCTATTCTAAGCCACTTGCCCTCGCTGATAACTTTCCCGACGATATCCGAGCACAATTAAAAAAACACCCTAATTATTCTGAATTATTCAAAGCCGCTTTTGGTGATGATACGATCAATATAACTCGCATTGCTATGGCGATTGCAAACTATGAAAGAAGTTTAATTGCCAACCAAACATTATGGGATAAAGCCATGAAAGGAGAAGCAGAACTACCATATTTAGAGAATTTAGGTTGGGAATATTTTAAACAAAGCGGTTGTCAAACTTGCCATACCCCACCACTATTTACCGACAATAAATTTTATAATATTGGTATTAAAGGACGCAATACAGATAAAGGACGGCAAAACGTTAGCCTCAACGATAAAGATATTGGTGCCATGAAAGTACCAAGTTTACGTAATGTCGGGTTAAAAACAACTTACATGCACACAGGCCAGTTTTCAAACTTAGATCAAGTATTTGACGCGTACGCCAATGTCCCATTTAAAGATATGGCAAGCCAACTTCCTTCAGGTGAAAAATACGACTTTCAATTTAGAGAAAACCAACGGCGCGCAATCATTGCCTTTTTAACTAACGCGTTAACTGACGAACGCGTAAAAAACGAATTATTTCCATTTGATCGTCCAAAATTAAGATCTGAATTAACATCTAAGTTAAAAGGGCATACTGAACAGCTGGTTTTTACTGAGCTATCGGCTAAGTTAAATAGCAACAACCAAGTTGAAATAACTTGGCAATTAAACAATGAAACTCTAAAAGGCTACGACCTAGAAATTGTAAGAAATGATGGCAGGCACTTTTGGGTGACTCAAGCGCCCTTTATTGATTTTTTCAGTAAATCCGGCCAGCACTACCAATATGAAATAATGCTAAGACAACCTGATTTCACCATTATTCAACAGCAAAAAGTGGCTATTAGCACCCAAGCTGAAAAAACATTCTTTAATAAAATAAGCGACTATTGGTTTCACTCAAACGAATAGTCGCAACAAATTAAAACAGGTTAACGGCCATCTAATAAACTTAACCTTAGTTTTCCAATAACTGACTAACATCATAATTTTTTCGAAATTCTGATGGCGCACTACCCGTTTCTTGTTTAAAAATACGAGAAAAATGAAATATGTCGCAGAAGCCACATTGCTCACCGATTATTTCGATACTGTCAGGTGTTACCAATAACTTTTGTTTTGCCAATGCAATCCGTTTTTTAACAATATAGCGTTTGGGGGAAACATTAAATGCCGCCTTAAATTTACGAGAAAAATGCTCAGGCGATAAATTTACAGATTGTGCTAAGGATTTAATATCCGGTGGGTTCATGATATTTTGATTAATATTACTCAGCGCCGGTAATAAATTTTGATGCCGAAACTTCGTATTATTAATACCTAATTTGGCATCATTTTGCTCCAGCTCCTTAAAAAAAGGCATTAACAATGTCAGCAAATGTTTTTTTCTTTCAAATAACGCACTAATTTTTTCACTTTTACAATGCCGGATCAGTTCATTAAAAGCAGACTCAATGTCTTTTAAATCAGAAAAATCGGGCTTAACCTCAAAGGCTGAACCATAAAGCATAAACAAATCTAAACCGGCATCAAGTTTCGCCTGAAAGTGTGTCCATGAAAAATGTAGCTCACCATAACTTTGGTGAGAAAGTAACTGATACGGCGGGATCAGATATAAACCACCTGGCTGCATTAAAATTTCTTTATTTTTGAAAGTTAATAAGGCCTCACCCGATTTTACATAATAAATACGATTGTAATGATTAATGAATTGGCTACCTGCCCAGCGTTCATCTATTTTCATATCAAAAGCAGAATAGGCATGCAGCTTTACTTGGCTAAATAGCTCATCAGGAACAATATTTTTCCAAACAAAGCCACCTGAGCCAGTTTCATAAGGTTCAATATCCATAGTATAAGCCTGCTTATTTTTTACAAACAATAACTCACACATCCCATAATAATCAACACTTCACATAAGAAAAGTCAATTTCATACAAATTAACATCATATTTATTCATTCTTTTGATGGATATGATTTTGTACTATGGAAACACTAAAAAATTAACATAATTATAAAAGCAATGGATTTAATACAATTTTTCGGTCGTTTTCATGTTCTTGTTTTGCATTTACCTATCGGTATTTTAATGCTGGCTGCGGGCATGGAAATGCACTCCCTTTTCAAAAAAACACCCCGCCATAGTACATTTAATTGGGTATGGTTTTGGGGTACCGTTTCAGCAGCAGCAGCATGTGTACTAGGCTGGATGTTATCGCAAGGTGAAGGTTATACACCTGAAGCCATATTTATCCATCGCTCATTTGGTATATCGGTTGTCGTCATTGGCTGTATTTGTTGGTATTACTTTAAAAATGTTAATGCCAATAAAACAACTACACTGCATCAAACGGTTGGCTATAGCTTAGCAACAATACAATTACTGGTACTATTTTCTACCGGTCATTATGGCGCTAACATGACCCACGGTGAAACCTACCTAGTCGATAAAGCACCTAATATTGTTAGGGTATCATTGGGTTTTCCTGAACATCCAAAACCACGTCCACCTATTAAAAATCTTGCTGATGCTGATGTTTATTTAGATGTTGTGCAACCTATGTTGCAAAGTCGTTGCATTAGTTGTCATAACGAACATAAGCAGAAAGGAAAATTAAATTTAGCAACGCTTGATGGTTTAACCAAAGGTGGCCGTTCAGGGCATACTATCGTTGCAGGTAATGCTAATGAAAGTGAATTATATCAACGTATAACACTTGACCACAGCGACAAAAAATTTATGCCAGCTGAAGGCAAAACCCCGTTTAGTGATGAACAAGTTAACATTATAAAATGGTGGATAGATAACAAAGCACCGTTCAGTGGCGCTGTTACTTCACTAGCATTATCCAAAAAAGATAAGAAAAACTTACATCAGTTCTTGGGGATTTATGACCAGACAAGTGTCGCTTCATTACCAAAAATCCAAGCTATTTCACAGGCACAGAAAAATAAGCTACGTGATTTAGGTTTTGTCGTTAAAGAAGTGTCTCAAACTCTGCCTTATTTAGATCTTAACTTAACGATTTCAGGCAACCCCCTTACCGACGAGATCATCACTGAGTTAAGCAAGATAAAATCACACATCGTCTGGCTAAACTTAGCAGGCACAAAGGTAACACCAAGCCAATTAACAACCATTGCCGGTTTTGAAAATTTGATGCGCTTAAAGCTAGAGAACAATCAACTAAGCAATGACGATATTTCTGTATTAATTAAGCTTAATAAACTCACCTACTTAAACCTTTATGGTAACCCTGTAGATGATGACATTTTAACCTTAGTTGATGACTTTCCTGCGCTTAAAAAGCTTTACTTAAGCAACACAAAAGTAACGCCTGAAGCCGTTAATAGCTTTAATCAACGTAGTGAACTTAATGTCAATTATGTTGCTTATGACAAAAGTAAAGTCTTAACCCAGTCCGAAATAAACGCTAGCCCAACATCAGAATAATAACGAGCTTAATATGACCCAATTAACTAAATCATCTTTATCAAATAAAGACATTAACGAAAACGTTAATTTAAACAAACGTCAGTTTTTACAACAGAGTACTTCATTAGGTGCAACTTTGTTAATGGCTGGCATGTCATCGTCAACCCGTGCACATGAACCGCCACCAAAGCCGATCCCAAAAGCGGCGAGAACACCGCACGGAAAAATTGTGGGTCATGGTGACTTTAAATACAAAGTAAATTACTTGTGGGGAAACTTAGATAGAAATAAAGTACCCGTTGAAAATTGTCATGGCTTAGCGATTGACTCAAAAGATAGGATCGTGATGTTTACCGATTCTGATGTGAATAACTTTGTTATTTACAACAAAGACGGCAAATTACTCGATGCGTGGGGTACTCAACATCCAGGTGCACATTCTGTCAAAATTAATACTGAAAACGGAGAAGACTTTCTCTATGTGGTTGACTGTGGTTGGGTACTAGACAGAAATCGCCCTGATGACCAATGGCAGAATAAGTGGTACCGACAAAATGGCTTTATTTCAAAGTTAACCATAGACGGAAAGCTGGTATATACCATAGGCCACCCGGTAACTATTGGCATTTATACGCCAGATATGCGCTTTCAACCAACGGATATTACCATAGCACCTACTGGCGATATTTATGTTACTGACGGTTATGGTTCTGATTATGTCATTCATTACGATAACAATGGTAAATATATTCGTCATTGGGGTGGCTGGAAAAATACTGACAAACAATTAAATTTAAAAAATACCCACGGTATTGGTGTCGATACCCGAGATCCAAACAATCATCATTTATTAGTCAGCTCCCGTGGAGAACAAAAACTTAAAAAATACACTTTAGATGGTAAGTTAATTGGCAACATTGACTTACCCGGTGCTTATGTTGGTGGGCCAATTTTTAAAGGTGAACATTTTTATGCTCCTGTTTGCTGGTCACATATTGACGGTAAAATGGCCGAAAACTCAGGCTTTATCACCATTTTAGATAAAGACAACAAAGTTGTATCCAACCCCGGCGGTACTCGGCCACATTATGAAGGTGATGTACTTACACCAATGCAAACCACCTACGACGTATTTAATCATTGCCATGCTGTTTGTGTTGATGACGACGACAACCTTTATGTTGGCCAATGGAATGCAAATCAGATTTATCCTATTAAGTTAGAGCGGGTATAAAATGACTAAAAGCTTGAGCCAAGCACTTTCGTTAAGTGCTATTTCTTTATTATTGACGCTGTCTGGCTGTGATAATAACAGCGACAATAAAACTTTTGCAGAGCCTATTCCTGAGGTTGTTGATTTTAACTTTGATGTTAAACCGATTTTATCGGACACCTGTTATTTATGTCATGGGCCAGATAAAGAAAATGCCCGTGCAGGGTTAACTTTGTCAAACTTTGCTGATGCCACCGCACATACAACAGATAGCGGTTTAAAGGCATTACTGCCTGGTAACCCTGACGATTCAGAAGCGTTTATGCGCATTATTTCTGACGATCCTAATTATATGATGCCGCCGCCATCTGCTAATTTAACGCTTTCTGCACGCGACAAAGCAATTATTAAAAAGTGGATTGAACAAGGCGCCGAATACAAAAAACATTGGGCACTAATAAAACCAGAAAAAACTGAAGTGCCTACGGTTAAATCTTCAGCTTGGGTCAATAACCCCATTGATGCCTTTATTGCTCAAAAAGCAGAGCAACAAGGCCTAGCATTATCTGAGCAAGCAGATAAAGAATCATTAATACGTCGAGTAACATTCGACTTAACCGGTTTGCCACCAACGCTTGCAGAAATTGATAACTTTCTAAACGATGATTCAGCAAATGCTTATGAAACCGTTGTTGAGCGTTTATTAGCATCACCTCATTATGGTGAGCGAATGGCTGTTGAATGGCTTGATGTTGCAAGATATGCCGATACTCATGGATACAGTACCGACTTTTATCGAGATATGTCGCCGTATCGTGATTGGGTTATCAATTCATTTAATAACAATCGCCCTTTTGACGAATTTATTACTTGGCAAATAGCCGGTGATCTGCTGAAAAACAGTACTACCGAACAAACGTTGGCCACAGCTTTCAACCGTATTCACGCCCAAAACGGTGAAGGCGGTATTGTTAATGAAGAGTTCAGAGTTGAGTATGTTAAAGACAGAGTGCAAACCATAGGTACCGGTTTGTTAGGTTTAACTATGCATTGTGCTCAGTGCCATGATCATAAATATGACCCTATCTCAGCAAAAGATTATTATTCAATGACCGCCTTCTTTAATAGCATTGATGAATCTGGACAGATTTCATATGACGCCGATGATATGCCGGTACCAACCATGTTGATGCCAACGGAAGAACAAACAAGCAACATAGCGGTTATTACTGAACAAGTCCGCGCTTTAGAACAAGCTATAAAAACTAGACATGATCACAAGAACCCGGCATTTACGACTTGGTTACGCAATAAAAAAGCGAAACGAATAGACACCAGTAATGCTCTGTTAGCCTATTTCCCACTAGAGAATACCGATAGCAATACTCAAATTGCTAACAAAGTTAAAGTGAAAGATATTGGCCGTGTTATTTACAATTCCGATCCTAAGAAAAAAGAAGGTGAACCTATGGTTCACATCAACGACGATGGTCGAGATGCGATCCAACTTAATGGTGATGATCCGTTATATTTCCCAAGCCTTAATACTTTTGAATCAGCTACGCCCTTTACTATAAGTATTGATGCAAAAATACCTAATGAGATCACCGATGGCGTATTATTTCATTACAACAAAGGCGGCATTTTATATAACTTTAAAGGTTTTGATGTCGGTATAGAAGGCAATCATTGGTTAGTGCGTTTTGCCCATACTTACCCATACAATGCGATTGTTTTAAAATCAACAGCCCCTGTGCTTAGAAATGAATGGCAGAATATTACGCTGACTTACGATGGTTCAGGAACCGTAGAAGGCATTCAGCTATTTTTAGATGGGCAAGTGGTACCAACTGACATAGTACGCAACAATCTATATAAAGACATCAAACACAATAAAGCCGGTGTTTTAAAAGAAATTGGTCTTAAAGTTGGCGCTAGATGGCGCAGCCGAGGCTTGCCTAATAGTTTAGTTGATAACCTAAAAGTGTATAATCAAGCCCTTACTCGCACACAAATTGCTGGTACATTTAATCATGCTACTGAAGATGAGTTGTTAGCGCTTTTTAATAATCAATACAACAAGCAATACCAAAAAGATCTTGCACAACTAACGGCACTTAGAAAACAACAAAATGCGTTAAAAGAACAAGTGTCAGAAGTGATGGTGATGAAAGAAATGGCAACACCACGCCAAGCCTACATTTTAGAACGCGGTAGTTATGCATCTCATGGTGAGCCAGTATCACCAGGAGTACCTGAGGCTATATTACCGTTTGATAAATCATGGCCACAAAACCGAGTGGGTTTAGCTAAATGGTTTACATCACCGGATCACCCGTTAGTTGCCCGAGTTATTACCAACAGGTACTGGCAAATGTTTTTTGCAAATGGCCTAGTAAGAACACCAGAGGATTTTGGTAACCAAGGACGTTTACCCAGTCACCCAGCATTGCTTGATTGGCTTGCCCGAGAATTTGTCGACAGTGGCTGGAATATTAAACAGCTCGTTAAAATGCTAGTTATGTCGGCAACTTACCAGCAAACAAGCAAAGTAACTGCAGAGGTAGCTGAAATTGATCCTGAAAATATTTTTCTGACTAGAGCACCAACAAGCCGACTAAGTGCAGAAATGATCCGAGACATGGCACTAAAAACTAGTGGTTTATTAGTAACAACCATTGGTGGTAAAAGTGTGCATCCATATCAGCCTGAGGGTATTTGGCGCATGAACAATATGGATTATCAACAAGGCACGGGAAATGAACTGTACCGACGTTCAATGTACACCATTTATAAACGCTCTGTACCACCACCAAATATGACAGCATTTGATTCGCCAACAAGAAGTTATAGTGTTGGAGTTAGACAAGAAACTAATACGCCTTTGCAATCTTTAGCCTTGTTAAATGATCCACAAATTGTTGAAGCTAGCCGTGTATTAGCTGAAAAAGTGATGCTAGAAATACCTACTAGCCAAGCACAATTAGCAAACATTTATCGGATATTGACAAGTAGAACGCCAAATGAAAAAGAAATTGAAGTTGTTACCGTAATGTATAACGACATGTTGGCTAGTTTCAGCAATGAGCCCGAGCGTAGCCAAGCATTTCTTGCGGTCGGAGAGCATAAATCAAACAATAACCTAGATAACATTGCGTTAGCGGCCCTGACATCAGTAACAAATATGTTAATGAATCACGACGCAGCAGTTATCAAACGATAAGGAATGATCATGAATAGACGAAATTTTATTAAAAGTTCCTTATACGGACTTTCAGCAGCACAATTAGCAAATATCCCAAACATTGCACAAGCGAAAGACTTATCGCAAGCATTAGGACAAGGTGCTTCGCCTGAGTTAAATGGCATATTGGGCGCGCCGCATATACCGGCAAAAGCTAAACGCGCAATTTATTTGTTTCAAAGTGGTGGCCCGTCACAACTAGAAACTTTTGACTATAAGCCGATGTTAGATAAGCGCCATGGCCAGCAATTACCTGCAGAAGTACGTGGTGAGCAAGTATTAACCGGTATGAGTGCCGAACAAACATCGTTACCTTTAGCCCGCTCAATTTTTGACTTTAAGCAACACGGGGAAAGTGGTGCTTGGGTCAGTGAGTTATTACCACATACCGCCGAAATTGTTGACGATTTGTGCATAGTAAAATCTATGCACACCGATTCAATTAATCATGATCCTGCGATCACTTTTTTACAAACAGGTTTCCCAATCCCAGGTAGACCCAGTATTGGTGCTTGGTTAAGCTATGGTTTAGGAACAGATAATCCAAATCTTCCGCCGTTTATTGTCATGGTATCCAGTAATGGTGGCGGTCAACCGCTCTATTCTAGATTATGGGGCAATGGCTTCTTGCCTTCTATTCACCAAGGGGTGCAATTTAGAGGCGGTAAAGATCCTGTATTATACCTTAATAATCCAAGCGGCTTAACAACACAAGATCGGAGAGGACTACTAAAACACTTTAGTCAGTTACAAAAACTACAACACGAAGAGTGGCAAGATAACGAAATTAAATCTCGCTTAGCTCAATATGAAATGGCAGAGCGAATGCAAGCCTCCGTACCTGATGCAACGGACTTTAGTGATGAGCCTGACTGGGTATTTGATATGTACGGCCCTGACAGTAGAAAACCGGGTACTTATGCTTCCAATTGTTTATTAGCAAGACGTTTAGCCGAACGTGATGTTAAGTTTACCCAACTTTACCACCAAGGTTGGGATCATCATGACGGTTTACCTGGCGGTATTAAAAACCAGTGTAAAAATACCGACCAAGCTTCTGCTGCTTTAGTGAAAGATTTAAAACAACGAGGTTTACTTGATGACACCCTAGTTATTTGGGGCGGTGAATTTGGTCGAACCAACTATTCACAAGGCAAATTAACTGACACTAATTATGGTCGTGATCATCACCCTGGTTGTTTTACCATGTGGATGGCTGGTGGTGGCACTAAACCTGGTGTTTATGGAGAAACTGACGAGTTTGGCTATAACATAGTCAAAGATCCCGTGCATGTTCATGACTTTCATGCAACTTTGCTGCATTTAATGGGCGTTGAGCATGAAAAATTGACCTTTAAATATCAAGGTCGTCGTTTCAGGTTGACTGATGTTCATGGCAAGATCATTAAAGACATTCTAGCTTAATGAAATAGTGTTAACTAACACGAACTCGGGTTAACAAATTGGCTGAATAGCACTTTATTCAGCCAATTACCTTTATCTGACATACTGAAATTATTTAACCTGAACTCGGTTTAATGGGTTTTGTAATAGTCTGAATTATAATAAATAATTTTAAAATTCACCTACTTGTTTTGTTGCACTTAGTTTGTGTTAGACTCAATGATGAAATTTAAGTGGATATCAAGGCGTTTTTTCGCATTAATAGCTGGCTATTAGAAGGAAAAATAACGTAGATAGGCGCTTAAATAGCGTTATTGAGCAAAATGGCTTAAACCGAATTCAGGTTATCTAGTTTTTACTGTACTAACCGATTGATTTTTAATTAGAGTCGGTTGAAATTTATTTTCTGACTCATCAATATACAAATGTGCGCTTTTCACCAATTGTAAAGATAACTTTGTTGCTCTAGCTGCAATGTCGGCGACAGGAGTATATATAGTGGCAAATGTAGGACGGCAAATTTTACTATACAATGAGCCGTTAAAACCTATCACTGAAACATCTTCTGGTACTTTAATACCTTGTTCTTGTAAAAAGGTAATTACGCCATAAGCGGTGGCATCATTTAAACAGGCTATCGCTGTAAACTTCTGCCCTGATGCTAATAAATTATAAGCCGCTGCTCTACCACCTTCAACAGAGCCATTACTCAATTCAATTAAACTCGGGGGTAGTATAATATTGGCTTCAGCTAACCTTGTTTTAATACCATCTAGCCGTTTGCAAGAATTTAGCAGTGAATGAGGTAAATCTATGATCGCAATATGATTGTGATGATTATTCAGCAAATAGGTTGCCATCATCGTTCCCGCTAAAAAGTCATCTAAAAAAACACAGCGGTCGGCTATGGCCGGAATATAACGATCTATTAATGTTAACCCTGGTACTTTGCTCGCGAAGTAAATTAGCTTTTCATCACTAATTGACGGACTAAATAAAACGATAGATTGGTATCTATGTTCAACCAGAGTCTCAATTGCGGCTAATTCTTTATCGCGATTAAATGACGATGAGTTTAAAACAAGTTGTACATTCGCCGCTAACGCAATCTTTTCAATACCTTGTACCATACACGCAAAATATGGTGTGATAAGATCGGGTAAAATAACACCAATTGCTGATTTAGCAACAAACTTAATTGAGCGGGCATTGGTATTTGGGAAATACCCCATTTCCTGCATAATCTTTTGAATTATTTCCCGTTTTTTAATACTTACACCGGGCTTGTTATTGATCACTCTTGAGACTAAAGCGGTAGAAACACCTGCGGCAAAAGCGACATCTTTTATAGTTGTCATAGGGTATTAATTTTATTCTTTATGTTTACTGGCGTGGTGGTGCTATCACGTTTTATTAATATCGCAGGATATTTATACCCTACACTTTGATCAGCAAAATAACTTTCATCTTTACTAAATGCTAAAGCTAATAAAGTGGCTTTTTCTGCCATAGTAACAATAGGATATTTAATTGTGGTTAATTTGGGAAAAGTAAACTGAGCAAAATGTAAATCATCAAAACCAATAACAGATATAGTTGCTGGTACAGCATAGCCTAACTGGTTAAGTTTCGAGATAGCGCCAATTGCTATTTGGTCATTGAAACAAAATAATGCACTATAATCGACTTGTCGTTTAACTAATTCAGTAACTGCAGCTTGCCCACCATCAAAGCTATTTTCTGTCGAAACAATATATTCTGGCGATAACGTTATATTCACTTCCTGTAAAAACTGTTTAATACCAATAAGGCGTTGTGATTCGTTTTGCGATTCACCATTACTGGTAAGCATTGCAAACTTTCGATGACCTAAATCATACAGGTGTTGTGCCATTAAGTAACCGCCAGTGTGGTTATCAAACCAAACACAACGAGATTTCAATTCTGGAATATACCTGTTTAGTAAGATCAACCCTTTGATTTCTTTTGCTAATTCGATCAGTTTTTCATTAGTAAGTGAGCGGCTATGAACAATCATGGTACGGCAACCTTCTGCTCGCAACCTATTAATCGCTTCTAACTCTTTATCAGCATTTTGTGATCCTGTATTGATCAATACTTTATGCCCTAAGCCACTAGCAGTTTGTTCGATGGTATGTGCTATCACCGCAAAAAATGGATCGGATAATTGCGGGAGCACCACACCTATAGTTTGTGTTGCTTTAGTGACTAATTCGCGAGCACTGGCATTTAGCACAAAGCCTATTTCTTTAACTGCTTGTTCAACTTTATTTTTAGTTGAGATTGTTACCTTGTCAGGTGTGTTTAATACTCTAGACACGGTTGCAACAGACACATTAGCTAAGTTCGCAACATCTTTTATGGTCGGCATGAATAAATATTCAAAATCAATTATAAGAATAGTGATTTTATGTGAAAAATCAGAAATATCAAAAGGGTATATTGGTTATTTATATCAGTCCATCAAAATCTTCATATCCAATTTCGATACAGTGTGCCTAGGTTATGATTAGTACGAAAAATAAAACATATATTATCGTATATAAAAATAGATTTAAAATTTTATTACCAGCTCCCACCTGCCGTCATCTAAAAATCAATACTATCTGTATTGAAGGCAATTATAAAATAAATATCAATATTGCTTGGCAATCCTATTTCTATCTGCCCTGTTCTAGCAGTATACATTTCATCTCTAAATAGCTGTTGTTATATGGTACCGACATAATGATTAGCAAGCGCGGCAGCCGTACTTAACACTTTTATGAGGGGGTCGTTTAAAGCATGCTTAAGCTGAGAAGCGTTGGGCAATCTTGAGGTAGAACTAACTGAGCTTATTGGTCAAACTCAATTGTAGCTGGTGCTATATAATCCTTAAAAGTAGCTCCGCCAACTCGGTTTACTGTGTTTATTGGCTTCCAAAAATTGATCAGTTAAATTTGTATAAGCATTTATATACATCGGCACTTCCTTGTTCAGTGTTTGCCTTCAATTATATTGCGCACATCTTCTAATTTTGCTTGCTCTTCCGTTTGGTCAGCAGCCTTTTTATACTCGGCCTGTTTTTCTTTAGCTAAATTTTCTAATAAATTCATTTTCACATCTTCTGGAATGGCATTATCATTTATAATGGCTTCCATTTTATCGTTTATTTCTTCAATTTTATCTCTATCAAGGCCCATTCTATTATCCATTATTGCCTGATGAGCTTTTTCAAGAAACGTCATATTGTCATAAGTATTCAAATCACCATACTTTAGTGTATATAGGTTTTCTTCGTTTTTATCTTGTACCGTTTGAGTTGTTATATGCTCTCGTTGGCGGGCTTGTACAGAGATAGAAACGCTATCTTGATATTTATGATCATCCTTTGATTTTTGATTCTCTGTCAATGAATTTGTATGTAAATCATTATGACGACTATAGAAATGAGCAACATTATATGTATTAAAAGATACTGTAGACATAGAGACATGAAATAATTATGAAACTTGCAAATAACGAGCAAATAATAGGCCATATATAAAAGGTGATATCACTACTAAAAAGAATTAACATCAAATAATATGTGGCAAGGAGTTACCGTTTTATGGCAATTCGTAGCCTTATAATGAAACATAACTCTTATAACGTATAGATATTGCTACATTTAATTTATATAGGAGCAACCAAAGGTGTTAACCTTATCTTGGACAACGTTATAACCATTTGTAAAGACGTACATACTTGGTTGCTTATATATACGGTTTTTACTTGATAAAAGCATTTAATACTTGTCGGCCAAGAGTAGCCTGTGTCATATCTAAAGCTTTGGCAGCTGCTGATAACGTTACTTCTTCAGCGGTAACAAGAGAAGCTCTTGCTCTATTCCAATCAAATTTTATAGCGCGTCTATTCATGCGGTAGATATATCCGTTACGTGACTTTTTACATTAGCTAATTAACAAATATTATCGGTATTACTGAAAATTTACGGCGATACTCATAGTACAGTGACTATTTCTTTATGAAAATATAACTTAAATGTCGGTGTTATAGATTACTGGCATTTGGTTTTTCCATTGTTCCCAACAATCTACATTAAGAACCAACTGTGACATAAAATGAGCAACGTTGACTCTACTTGTTTTACCATCTCCAAAAAGTGCGCTGCAAACTGGGCTTGTATATACCTTATAATTTGATACCGATCCTTCGTTGATTAAGCTATCTGGACGAACAACAACCCATTCTATTTTATTATTTCTGTTTTCTAACCGATTTTGTAAATAATCAGCTGCCTCTTCGTTATCCGCGTGTGGTGGTAGCAATGCTCTGATCAAATTAATCACGATCGCATCAAACTTAGGTAACTTTTCGTCTGCAGCTACATTTCTGTTACCTGTTGAGTTCATCAAAATAAACTTAACGGGTTGTTGATTAACCGATGAAAAGCATATCGCAGTACAAACTCGATGCACAAACTCAGTCACTAAACGCCGAGGGTGCCCGTAAATACCTTTTAGTGTTAAATTATGGCCTAAGCAGGAAACAACCGCTCGGCAACCTTTTACTTGTGCTACTAAATCTTCAATCGACAATGTTAATAAATCGGCTTCCATAACAGATAATCGACCATCTGTTTTGAAGTTATCATCTAATGTTGACAAAAATAGTTCCTTAGAGCGGACAATAACGCTTACCTTTTCATTTTTCATGAGCAATTGTTGAACTAATAATCTTCCAGTAGCACCACTAGCCCCTACAACAAGTGTTTTCATATTACCTTCTCAAGTGTCTTCATATATTTTTATTCTACCTATACAATATAAGCATTAATACGAAACTTATTTCATAATAGGTATACATAATTGTATGAACTGGCAATCACTAATTTTCGACTGGAATCATATCCGCGCTTTTTTAGTAACCGCAGAGGAAGGTACACTTTCAGCTGCTGCAAAATCGCTAAACTCAACACAACCTACATTAAGTAGACAAGTCGGGGCGCTTGAAACTGAATTGAACATCACTTTATTTGAGCGTGTGGGGCAAAGACTTGTTTTAACTAAAAGTGGTTTAGAATTATTAGAACATGCTCGCGAAATGGCTGATGCAGCCTTAGCTTTTTCATTAGGTGCTTCTGGGCAATCTAAACAAATTGAAGGTAACGTTGTTGTTTCTGCTGGTGAATTAACTGCCGCGTACATTTTACCTAAAATCATAGCTCAATTAAGACGCATGGAACCAGGCATCACAGTTGAGGTTGTTGTAACCAATGAGCCTAGTGATTTAAAACGTCGTGAAGCAGATATTGCTATCCGAAGTTTTCACCCCAAACAGAATGATCTTATTGCTAAAAAAGTCGGAGAAGAAACTATATGGTTATATGGCGCAGCTGAATATTTAAATACGCTCCCTGAGGTAACTAATTTATCTACTCTTAAAGAAGTTCAAATTATAGGGTTTGATAGAAGTAGTACGATAACTGATATATTAAATAAACAAGGATGGAATTTATCTAAACAAAATTTTTCAATTATTACGCCATTTCAATTATTGCAGCTTGAACTATCTAAAGAAGGACAAGGATTAATATTTTTTCCAGAGCAAATGGGCGATAAAGAACCCCAATTAGTCCGAGCATTTGAGAATATGGGCCCCATAATGACGTTACCTGTTTGGTTAGTCTGTCACAAAGAACTAAGAACTAGCCTGAGAGTCAGACGAGTTTTTGATTTTATTGCCGCAAAATTACAGGCTATTTATGCTTGATTTTTAGTAGCTCAGACCTGATCGTACAGTTACCCTATTTTTAAGGTGTCTTGTCACCTTAGATTTGAGCTAAATTCTTTTCAGCCCATATCGATTTTCCATCAAGTAACGTTTCTAATGGTGTTTGTCCACAGCACTTTTTACCTTGATGAGTTCGTTCATTGTTATAGTAATCCATCTATTCGTCTAGATCTTTTTGCAATTCCTCTATTGTTGAGTAGATTTTTTTCTAAATGTTATCTGATAAAACTCGTTCAATATGGTTTTGTGAAACCGTTCACAGATCCCATTCGTTTGTGGTGACATCGCTTTTTTTGTATGGTCAATATCATTAATCGCCAGATATAACTGATAATCATGGTGCTCAACGCGACCACAATACTCAGTACCTCTGTCGGTCAATATGCGTAACATTGAAAGGTCGTGAGCCTCAAAATATGGCAGCACTTTATCATTGAGCATATCAGCAGCAGTGATTGGGGTTTTAGTAACGTAGAGCTTGGCAAAAGCTATTTTGCTGTAGGTATCGACAAAGGTTTGTTGGTATATACGGCCAACTCCTTTACAATTACCAACATAGAAGATATCTTGCGATCCAAGGTAGCCAGGATGGGCTGTTTCGATTTCGCCACAAGCTTCATCATCGTGCTTTTTCTTTTCAAGTGCGGCAACTTGTGCATCAGTAAAAATTAGCCCCTCATTGGCAAATTTATCTTCCAAAGCTTTAAGCCGCTTCTTGAAGTTTTCTAAATTATTTCGTAACCAAATTGAGCGAACCTCACTACCTGAGACGAAGACACCCTGTTTACGTAATTCATTGCTTGTTCTATGATGGCCGTGAGCTGGTTGCTCAATAGCATAAGCTAAAACTGCTTTTACAGTTTATTCATCAACACGATTTTTGATATTTGGGGTTCGTCGATTCTTTTCTATCAATGCATCAATACCACCTTCTTTGACTAGTTCTTGATACCGATAAAATGTGTCTCGTGATACACCCATGACTTTGCAGGCTCTTGAAACATTGTTTAATTCTTCAGCTAAGTTAAATAAACCAGCTTTGTGTTTAATGATTGGGTTGTTAGTATGCAACATGAGAGTTACCTTTTTTGTTTAAATTAAAGATTCGACACCTTTAATAAAAACGGGTAACTCTCAACTTTTCAAGTCAATGTGTCAGATTAAGTCGGAACTAATACATATGAGTTTTTACTAAAACAGGTAACCTACCTTAAAAACAGAATACAAGCCTCCTGTGTTTATCTTGGAATCAAATAGTGTTACTTCAGCATCACTGTATCTTACTTCAGCACCAATAAAAATTTGGTTATCGAACTTCCAATTTACACCTGTTGCTAACCAATATCCTGTATCATCGTCATCTTGCTTTTCTATTTGATTATTAATAATTTTTTTACGCTCGGCTACAGCAAGGTTAATACCGCCACCAACATAAGGCTCAATATTGTTAAAAAGCCAGTATTTTCTAATACCAAGATGTAAACCGCCAGTAACTCTTTCTATCTTCCGATGTTCACTTTTTATTTCTTCACCTGAAGACATGAGATCTACAGCGATACTTACAGGCCAGCTTTTACGTTTTATGTCTAAATTAATACCAAATGCTGGGTGCTTATTGTCTACAAAATCATCTTTGTCTAAATGTTTTTTACCCAACAAGATAGAAATTCTATTTTCCCAATGTTCTTCAGCTAACGCTAGTTTATTAGGTATTACAGCTAGTAATAAAGTTGTCACTGAAATAGTAATTATGTTTTTTTAAATACATGATGTTTCCTTAATAAAATGTAAGATAAGATTATTGGCTTGAATGTATGGCTGAATATGTCGAAAAAATAACAACACCGTTTCCTATAAGTACTAATATCAAAGTACAAAGAGGCGATAATTTTTTAACCATGTTTTTATTTTGTGAATATGTTGCATTATTTATGCGTTTTTCAAATTTGTAACCTTCAATAAAAAGCATTATGCCAGCACCTATTCCAATAATTTCTATTGTCATTAATGCCGTTGACATAACTGATGGTGTTTGTGGGAATATGGAAAGTAGATCCAAAATATAAACTGCAATGTAAACGAGGGCTAATATTTTTGATACCTTAGCTGTAGCTTGATAATTGTTGATTGCTAAAGGTATAAATAATATAGAGCACATCACTAATGCGGTTAACAAAGCATTAAAGGCGACTAAAATCAAAGTATCAATATGAGAGAAATCTCTATTTTCAATCATGCCACCTGGTATTAATAAAATTAATAATAAGGCATTTAATATTAAGAAAAATGCTATTGTTTTATTATGTAATTGCTGGATAAATGAATACATGTCAACGTTCTCCTATTGAGTCAATAATTCAATTGCCATTTCTATACCAGCATCAACTTCTAGTGCTCTATGGTGTAAAGTAAAAAACGGTACTTCAACATCCACTGGTACACCGGTATGTTCAAACCACTCTCCTGTGGGGCTCAGATAAAACTCATTTGATAAGCCTATTTCAACGTTATTTGGTAAATGAAAAGATAAAATATCGGAAAATGAGCCTTGTGTTGCTTCGCCTACAATAGTTACGTTATTTAATTGTTTCATTGATAACGTAAATGTTTCTGCAGCGGAAATTGTATTGGCACTTGTTAATAAAATAACAGGTGACAAATATTGAATTTCATTACTAGGGTTAATATACACATCTGCTAATGGAGAGCGATGTTCATTTAATCTTGCTTGTTTACTATAAATATGTGTGTTTGATGCACTAACAAAACGACTTGCAATAGCTAAACTAATATAATCACTACCTCCATTATTTGTTCTAATATCAAGTATTAACCCTTGAGTGTTGGATAAATCATTAAGTGCTAAATTTAACGCAGCATTTAGGTTGTTTAATGAATCTTGAGCATGCTCAATATCCTCAGCGTCTTCAGGTAAATTGCTATAACCAGTCATTGCTCCAATATAAAGATAACCTATACCTTCGTTTTCAAACCAACGTAGCAGTCCGTTTTCAGCTGTTTTTATTTCTTCATCTGCACGGGCGTAATTGTTTATTAGTTCCCATTGCAATGCATACATTTGGGTAATATAAGCATTCAAATTATCAATCAATGTTTCACTTAATAACTCGACAGGAATCGGAAAAGGTAAATCATTAAGCGCTGCAAATTCTTCTACAAGTATCTGAGGTAGTGTTGGTTTATTGGTAATGTTATAAACATCAATACCCTCTGAATTGATGACTTGAATATGTGTGTCGGCTAATGGTGCAACCATTTCAACCATAATATTAAGTAACTCTTCTTCGGTTGTTTCAGACGTAAGTTTTTGAGTTGCTGTATGGTATAAGTTGTCTATGTCAACATTTTTAGTTTCGAAATCGAAGTAGTAGTTTTTAAATAATTCATGAAATATTGCCAAATCTTGTTCGTAGTTTTGCTGATAACCTGACGTTCCTACTTTATGAAGTAAATTTGTTTGGCAAGCTTCAGGCAATTCGTTAATCTTTTTATACGTCATCCCCGGTGCTGAAAAGGTTTCAGTACCATAACCGCCAAATAATTCTAACTGTGAATTAGCCTCCGTCAGCCTAATAACGCGTTCAATATCATTGGTACTAACATCAGCATTAGCGTCTTCAAGTAAGCAGTAGTTAGTTGTATACGCATAAGCATTCACTTTGTTATTCATAATATGGAAAACTGATCCATATTCAGGGGCTTGCCAAATACCTTGATACTTTTCATCAATACTGTTTTCACTATTGTTTGATGAACTGCTATTACAAGCTGCCATACTTAGTGTAAAAATACCGATGCATACATGTTTTATTATTTTCATGTGTGATCCTTATAATATTTTAAATGAGGTTGTTTACCTTCAGCTTGTTTGATTAACGAAAAGATACGCGTAACCTTATTAACTGAAAGTGGTAGTATTGTGTGTGAGTTTTTAAGTAAAGGTGTATTAGTAAGTAAGTGAGGACAGTTAATTGGCTGTTATAGTAAAAGATATTACATAAAACTTTGATTTTTATCTTATTTTTTAACTGTCTTATCTTATAGGAAAGAACAATAATGTTTGTTTATAAAAATTATTTCTTGTTTTTATATTGAATTGGCGTAACACCAACGTACTTTTTAAAGGCTGAATAAAAAGCAGAACGAGAGTTAAATCCGGCATCAATAGCAATATCAATAACACTTTTGTTTTTTAATTTTGGTTCATGAAGTTGCTGTTTTGCATAGTCGATACGTTGTTTATTTATATAATCGAAAAAACTCATCTTATATATTGAATTTAATGTTTGAGATAAATAATTCGGTGATACTGTTAATTTATCTGCCAACTGTGGCATGCTTAAATTAGGTTCTAAATACATCTGAGTTGCTTTCATTAAATCGTCTAACTTAGTAGCTATGCGTTGCATGTCATCGTTAGACAGTGCCGATTTAAGATACTTTGCTTTAGTTGACGTGTTATATGAAGTGGCTTCTACCTTTTCCTCGTTGTTATTATTTTTGGATGCTGTTTTTAATTCGTTAATATATGAGCGTTCAGTACGTCGATATATTCTTGGTTGCATTAATCCCATCACACCAATATAAAATATAACTGCAACAGAAAATAACTCCATAAACCCCATCATTGACGTTACTTCTTCAGATTCTTGGAAAAAAATTAATATGGATATTCCTTGAATTAAACCGAATAAGAATAGCCATAATAAGTTTGTTAACCAAAGTAGTGTTATACGTTCTCGATAAGAAAAAATATTTTTTAACTGACTTTTATGTTCAAGCAACATTTTAATACTAAGAAAAATATAAACACAAAAACTGCTAATTTTGATAACGGTTTGGCAACTAACGCTATAAAAAGCAATGCTTGGCCATTCTGTTGATATTACGCCATTTTTCATTAACGTAAGTTTAGTGTCAAAATCCATTAACCAATAAGGTATTGATAAAAGTATGCACAAGAAAAAAATTGAATAATGTTTAAGAATGACATGATTACAATTGTTCATTTCAGGATGAGTAGCTTGCCTTACATACCAATATAGAGCGATACCGACGCAAGCATCAAATGGCAAGTTAATACCTACCACTGCAGGAAATTGAAAAATATACTGAGTGTCTATTAAAAATTTTTGTATAATTTCTACACTAAAGGCAATTAAAATAATTGAAAGATGTATGTTAATTTTTCTACTTTTTTGACTGCGAAAATAGAGTAAAATGGCAAAAACAATGCCTTGCCCAGCAGCGAGAAATAAAAATAATGAGTTTAAGTTGACAATAGGCATCATTAATTTCAATAGATTAGATATCAATTGTATATTTTATATTGATTTAAAATATAACTCAGTAATTTTTTAATTAGTGGCACTGGCTATTGGTTTAAGTTCTATATGACATTTAATTTCAAGGAGCATAATTTGTACGGTCCTAACCCAAATGATAAAGAACCAATGAAAGGATTTCCACAAGTTGGTTATCTCAAAAACTTTATTAAAAGTGAGAATATCATCGTTGGAGATTATACCTATTACGATGATCCCGAAGGCCCCGAAAACTTTGAAAATAATGTTCTTTATCACTTTCCATTTATTGGTGATAAATTAATTATCGGAAAGTTTTGTGCAATAGCTAAAAATGTTAAGTTTATTATGAATGGAGCCAACCATAAAACGTCAGGTTTTTCTACCTATCCATTTCAGATCTTTGGTAATGGTTGGGAAAAAGTTATGCCTGAAGAAGGTAGCCTGCCATACAAAGGTGATACAGAAATAGGTAATGATGTCTGGATTGGTTACGATGCAACCATAATGCCTGGAGTAAAAATTGGGCATGGCGCTATAATAGCTAGTAAATCTGTTGTCACAAAGGATGTACCTGATTACAGTGTTGTAGGCGGTAATCCTGCGCAAACATTAAAATATAGGTTTGATCAAAAAACTATCGACGAGTTATTAGAATTATCATGGTGGGATTGGCCTGTTGAAAAAATATCTATCTATTTACATCTAATTGTTGATTCTGACATTTCAAAATTAAAAGAAGTTAAATAGATCTCTAACAAAGGGATAGCTTTCAGGTTCAGGATCGTTGTAAATGTACCCATAAATAAAACTGTACTAGATAATACCATCGATTGATTCAACTAAATCGAAATAAACAGCAATCGTTAAGAACGAAATACATTCTCTCCTACTAGCCTTTTTTCTTATCTCACCAGCATATCATCAGCAATAAAAGATAAAGATAAAGATAAAGATAAAGATAAAGATAATTTATACACCGAACCATTTTAAGAACTTTCTAAATTGGTTAATAAAAGGCGATTGTCAAACACTTAACGCTGACAAACAGGCTAATATTAAGCTTCATTTAATTATATTGTTGATATTTGTTCCACGGACGTATCAACATGGTAGCCCTTTAATTTTCTACGTTACAAAAATATGTAATAAGGCTATTCCCACCAAAAAATAAAATGTAAATCGCTTACATTTCATTTAACCGACTTCAGATAAATAATTAATTATAGTTATTTAGTAAAAAACAAAACCGAAAGAGTAAATTTAAAACAACCATAAAAACAATAATCTACAATACAAATACCATAAAAACCCTATCAGAGAGATTAATTTCATTACTACTCAGACTTGTTTTACCGATGTGTAACGATTACATTATATTGTTAACAATATAATGTAATCAAAATAGAATTATTAAAAGTACACAATAATAACGTCAAAAAGAGGTAGTGTTATGAAGATATATAGGGGGGTAGCGTTATTGGCCGCACTGAGTATTAGCTCAGCGCCGACAATAGCAGCTCAAGTAAAAGTTGATATTAACTTAGACACAAAACACGAAGTTAAGGGTGTTTCAGATTTTAATCGAAAAAAACATATTACTGTTCACTCAGCCTTGACCGAAACCGATTGGCAAGGTGAAGCTGACACCATGAATTACCTAATGAACGATCTAGATGTTTATTTTGGTCGTGATAACGGTATGGCTTCTTGGATATTCAAAGCGACCGCACAAGATCCTGAAAATCCAGGTAAACCACATATTGCCGATTTAACTAATTTTGGTAAATGGCACAAAGAAAACATGTACGATAATTTAGCCGAATCTGTACGTGCATATGAAGTCCGTAGTGATGAAATGATCATGGGGATCACACCACACGGCCCTTTCCCAACACAATCATACTGGCCAAAAGATTTAGCGGGTAAAGACGACGAAGCAGGTAAATATGTACTTCGCAATATCGCTGATGGCGCAGAATGGGTTGGTGAATATCTCGATCAATTTTTCCGTAAGGACGGCGAAACCAGCGGTGTATTAATGCCAAAATATTGGGAAGTAATTAACGAACCTGATATGGATATTAACGTTGGTCGAACCTTTGTAATGTCAAGCTTTGAACAACTCTTTGAATACCACAATTTAGTCGCTCAAGAAATTAAAGCCAAGTTACCAGAAGATCAACGTCCACTTGTAGGTGGGATGACTTGGGGTTTACACGATTTAGAAAAACCAGATCTGTCTGAACGATTTCCAACGCAAGAAAGAGCTGTTCGTAACCGGTACTCCTATGAACCAGGTGAACTAGAAGACTTTTTACAAGCGATCACAAGCTCAGAATATTGGGCAACGCAAGATGATACCTATTTCCAATGGGATGCGATCTGGAAAGGTTTTATGGATGCCTCTGGTGAAAACATGGATTTTTACTCACTGCATTTATATGACTGGGCACAATTAGGTGATAATCCACGTCAAGGTAGCACATTCCGTCGTGGTATGAAAACCGAAGCTATTTTAGATATGGTTGAATGGTATGACGCACAAGTTAACGGTGCTGACAATCTTAAACCTTGGGTTATTTCAGAATACGGTGCAATTGCCTCAAAGCATGGCAAACTAGAATTTCTAGCAAATGACTATCGCTATTCAGATTGGTTACACCTAAGAACGTTTAACCAAATGTTTATGCAAATATTAAGACGCCCTGCTCAAGTGGTAAAATCAATGCCATTTGCACCAATTAAAGGTAAATGGGGACTGTTGACTGGTCCTAATGGCGAAGCTATCCGCTATGAAGCAGCATTAATGCATACAGATGAACCTTTGTCTGCTAATTATGACGATGCTGAGTGGTATGTTACCGATAAAATTCAATGGTATGAATTATGGTCTGACGTAAAAGGTACACGTGTTGATACCCATTCAAGCGATCCAGATGTGCAAGTGGATGCTTATGTAGACGGTAATCATACCTATCTGATTCTAAATAACTTGGAGTGGTACGATATTCCAGTTGATTTAGCATTTATGGGTGCTAATGGTAATACTGTTAAAAGTGTTAAAATTAAACACTCATACTTGGCAGAAGGCTTAAGCCCAACTAACTTAGGGCGTCCAATTCTAGCTCAATCAACATTAACAAGCCTACCTGAATCAGTAACTTTAGAACCTGGTTCTACCATCATCTTAGATGTTGAATATAATGCCGATGTTGCAATTACTTCAACCATGCAAGAGAAAAAATACTATGGTGAAAGTTTAGCGGGTGCAGGTAAAGGCTTAGCAGCTAAAGGCCAAGTACATAGAATTACCGGTAATACTATGTCTGGTAATATTAATGGTGTTGTTGTGCCTGAAAATGGTGAAGCTACCTTGAGAATTGCGGCTGAATTTTATCCTTTCCATGCTGCAAAACCCAATAATAACACCTTTACCATCAACGGCCATACCTTAGCTGTACCAACTCAAGTTAACCCAAATACTAGTGGTGTTATGACTGAGCACTACGACTATATGGGACCAGAAGTTGATGAAGGTAGTGTTTCATTAAACTTAATTGAAATTCCAGTACCGTTAGAATATTTACAAGAAAACAATGTCATCACTGCGTCGGTTGCATCTGCTCGTACATTTACTGCGATCAGCTTATCAACTTGGGAAACTGAACAAGCAATCCCAAGAAGCCAAGTTCAAGCATGTGACCCTTGTATTACCGCAAGTGATTTAACCATCTCTGGTGAAAGTGATGTGTTATACAAAAATACCATAGCTTTAACCGCCAATGTTTTACCTGCCAACACCAGCAATAAAGCTGTTCATTGGACAAGCTCAAATGTATTAGTTGCAGCTGTTGACCAAAATGGTTTAGTTACTGGTACAGGTCCAGGTTCTGCAACGATCACAGCTAGCACACAAGAAGGTGTATTAGTCGCTGATCATGCTGTTAATGTAACTACAGTTCAGCCAACACATGTTGAATTAAACATTAACAATGCCACATTAGCGTTAAACGAAACACTTGCCTTAAGTGTTCAAATTGAACCGCTAAATGCGACGATCAAAAAAGTCACTTGGTCATCTTCAAATGAAGCTGTTGCAACCGTTGATGGTAAAGGTGTTGTTACTGCAGTTAGTACAGGATTAGCAGATATTACTGTCACTACTGTTGATGGTGGTATCAGCGATGTTGCCAGCATTGAAGTAACAAGTATTCCTGTTTCGTCAATTGAATTAGCTAGCAATGCAGTTATTGTTTTACCTGGCAGTTATCAAGCCGAAGCTAACCTTATCCCTGCAAATGCTACTGATAGTACGGTCACTTGGAAAACTGACAACTACACAATTGCAACGGTCGATGCTAATGGTTTGATCACGGGTGTATCTCCAGGTGCAACTAAAATCACAGCAACATCGAACGATGGCGGATTTGAGAGCAGTATCATAGTTAATGTTATTGAATCTCAATCAATTCCAGAATCTGGTTTTGTTATTGAAGCTGAGACATTAACTGCCACAGGCGGTGCATTTGGTGGTTTCGATACTAGTGCTGTTGGTATCAATAACAATCAAAGCGGCGATTGGGCTGAATATCAAGTGAATTTCGCGCAAGCGGGTGTTTATCGTTTAGCATTAGATGCAGGTACACCTACCGCTCCAGTAAATGGTGCTGAAGTATTTGTCAACGGACAATCCGCAGGCAGTGGTGACGTTGCTACAACCGGTGATTGGGATCTTATGGAAAGTAACCTGATCACTGATAACTTAGTTATTGCGACAGCGGGTACTCATACCATTCGAATTGAAAGTATTGGTGCTGATGCTAAATGGCAGTGGAATGCAGATAAAATGACTTTCATTTTAATAAGCTCTCTATCACCTGACCTAGCGCCAAGCATTGAACAGCCGACTGAGCCAGAAGAACCAACAGATCCTGAAACGCCAGCAACAGGCTCATTAACGTTAGATGATTCTAGCAAATACTTAACCACTGAATATCTTGTTGGTGGAAGTCTAACTGTATCAGCTAACTATGATGCTGGTAATAATCAAACAGTCACTTCAGGACAAGGTGGTGTTAAGTTTTTCTTACGCGAAATGACCTCAGGTTGGGGCTTGGTAAATGATGTATTAGCTTATGATGCAAGCGCAATCGGTGAAGCATCAGGCACAGCAACAGCTACACTGTCGCTGGTTGATTTAACTCCGTCTGCCGATTTACCAGCAGGTAACTTTTACTTCTTATTTGCCTCTTTCGATTCAACGGATGGCGAAACTTATAAAATTGCCGGTGTTAGCCCAATTAAGATTGTTACCGAATTAACACCTGAAGAGCCAACAGATCCAGAAGAACCGACAGATCCAGAGGTACCATCAGAGCCATCAATCAGTTTAGATAACGTTAATAAATATTTAAATACTGTCTATGGCAGAGGAACTTCAATGGACCTAAGCATTTCATTTAATGCAGGTACCGGTAATACGGTTGTTGAAAGTTCATTTGGTGGCGTGACTAGTGGTTTAATCGTTGTCTTGCAAGAGTTACGTGCAGATGGTTCACAAGTTAAGCGTGTTGTATTTGGGGAATCAAATGTTATTAATCAGCAAAATGGTGACATTAATATCAGTTTACCTTTAATACACCCAACTCAAGGTGCATTACCAACAACTGCCGAATTAAATGAAGGTCATTATTATAACTTAACCGCACGTTTTAAATCGTCAGATGGTAGTACCCAACTATTACCAAGTGTTTCACCAATTATTATTGGCGAAACAACAATTGAGCCTGAAGAGCCAACTGAACCAGAAGAACCAACTGAGCCTGAAGAGCCAGCGGATCCAAGTGAGTTAGTTGATGGTGAATCATTTACCATTGAAGCCGAAGCTTTTGATGAAACTGGTGGCCGAGTTGCCGGTGTTACTATTGGTGAAAGAGGGATCCCAACAGACCGTCGTACAGTAACTGATAGTAATCAAAATGGCGATTGGGTTGATTATTACATCGATTTCCCAACAAGTGGCTTTTATCGCATAGAAATGGTGGCTTCAAGTGCAAATGCAAACTCACAAGCCGAGTTATATCTTGATGGTGTAAGCATTACTCAAGACGTTGCTATTCATACAGGTAACCAAGGCATATTTGAAAGTTTTGTCTTAACCGATGCTACTTATGTTACAGCTGGTACCCACACTATTAGAATTGAAGCAACAACTGCTGCCGGTAATGGTTGGATGTGGTTTGGTGATACGGTTACTTTCACTGCGTTAGTAGAAAACGATGTAGTAGAAGTTGTGTCAGCATCAATAACACTTGATGAGGCTAGTTTGTATACATCGACCAATTATATGGTTGGTGGTCAATTAGAAGTAACAACCTATTTTGAAGCTGGTACAGATAATTTTGTTACCGACCAATTTTCTGGTATGCAATATATGTTACTTGAAATGACCTCAGAAGATCAGGTTGTTAATGATGTTATTGTCACTGACAGCAGCATTATTGAACTGAAAAATGGTGTGTCAACAGCAAGTATTCCATTAGCCGGATTAACGGCATCAGACAAACTTGCTAACGGTAATTATTACTTACTTACCGCGCGTTTTGGTACCACTGCTAATGGTGAACAACGTCTTGAAGCTGTTTCGCCAATAACCATAGAAGGTGATTTTGATGGTGATAAGATTGCTGATTCATTAGACCCTGATGACGACAACGACGGTGTTGATGACACTATTGATGACTTTCCTAATGATCCGGTATATGGCGTATTAGGTGATTTTGATGGTGACAATGATGTTGACCGTAAAGATATGGCTTATTTTGTTCGTGCTATTCGCAATCCTGCGTTAGTTCGTCCTGAGTTTGACCTAAACGGCGATGGCAGAGTTCACCCTAGTGATGTCAGTAAATTAAGAAGTTTATGCACACGAAGTGGTTGTGCTGAATAAAAATTTTGGAGTAGTAAAAATGAAAAAAATATTAACTTTAATCGCTGGTATTACATTAAGCTTTAACAGCATGGCGGGACTTATCATTAATGCTGATGAATCAGAATATACAGTAGGCGAAACCATTAATGTAAACTTGAGCTATGACCATGGCAGCCCTTTTGGTGATATCTTTGACTTTGGCTTCTATACCTCTACCTATTTTTCTTTTTCGGATGATATAGCAGATATCGAATCGCCATTACCATTGGGTTTCGAAGAAGACGGTTTTTTTGATGCTTATTTGTTTGACGGTGATGACTTTAGCCTTTCCTTTGATGCCACAGATAGCATCCTTGAATTAGGCTCGTTAAGTTTTACGGCTATGGAAGCTGGGATGTTTGATTTCAATGTTTCATTTTTTCAAATCTTCAACTATGAAGATTTTGAAATATTTAATTATGATATTAGTCATTCAGTTAACATAGTAGCAAGCGAAGTACCTGAGCCTTCAACGCTCGCCTTATTCGGTTTAGCGTTAGCAGGCTTAGCTAGATATCGTAAAAAAGCTTAATTTACTTTTATTATGTGATGACGAACGAGCTAATAATAGATATGAGCCTGAAATAAAGTTCATATCTATTTGCGAAACTATAAATCGCTTTAATTATTAGCCAAAGATAAAAATCCGATGAATATTTTTCATCGGATTTTTTTTATGTCCATTTATCCAGTCTGAAACCATAACAACCTCAAAATAATTCCAATACCTTACTTTTTAAGACGATATTTAAGGGATTCTTTTACTATTAACTTATCTCATTTAACTGTTTAATGTAAACAATAAACTATTTATTTAAATCTACTTTATTATTTTACCCATTGAAATCAAAGCCTTATACCTATGCGACTTAATAATAACCAGATGCTGTTGTTATTTTGTTCGGATTAATTTAGTCTAATTATGCAAAGTATCAGATCAATAGATTCACAATATTGATCGGAGACAGGGCCGATATTGGGTAAATAAATATCGCCCTGTTTTTTTGTTTTATTGAATATTGTTATCAATTAACAAGATGCTTTGCTTCGCGATTGTTGACAAGCAGGTGCTTGGTTTAAACAAGGTTAATCGCGAGTAAGAAAAACTTACATCACATAATAAAAAAATTGGAGAATAAGATGTTTAAAACTAAACGCTCTCTGTTGAACTCAAGTATTGCAATTTCATTTGCGCTACTTGGCGTGCACGCACAAGCAGAGACACTAGTGTTACAAGCAGAATCGTTTGCCAACTCAGGCGGCACATATAGTGATGGGCAACCGAACCCTGTCACTATTTACAATGTGAACGGTCAAGGCGCGATTAATTTCGTTAATGCTGGCGACTATGTTGATTACAATATTAATGCTCTGGGGGGGGAATACGATATTGAATATTTTGTTGGGACCAGTGTTTCATCTGGACCCAATATAGAAGTGCTTGTTAATGTAAATGGTACATGGCAAAGTCAAGGCTCGGTTGCTGTTCCTTATGGTAACTGGGATGACTTTCAATCACTCACGCCATCTCATACAGTGACATTACCAGTGGGTACTTCGACTGTTCGCTTGTTAGCGGTAGGCTCAGCTTGGCAATGGAACTTAGAATCATTTAGGTTAACTCAAGTTTCATCCGCTGAGCCTGTTGGTGATGCAGATAATGACGGTGTCGATGATAATCAAGATTTATGCCCTAATACCCCATCAGGTGTCACAGTTGACAATAATGGTTGTCAACTAGATGGAGGCTCAGATCCGGTTGGAGAATCCTTTGTGATCCAGATGGAAGCTTTTGATTCAACTGGTAGTGATGATTCAAGAGCACAAGGTGTGGTTATTGGTGAGCGTGGTTACCCACAAGACAAGCATACTGTTATTGATAGTGTACAAACTACTGATTGGGTTGATTATAGTATTAATTTCCCATCATCTGGCAACTACAGCATATCTATGTTGGCATCAGGGCAAACTTCGCATGCAACGGCCGTATTATTTATTGATGGCACTGAAATTAATGAAGTACCAGTTCATACAGGTAATCAAGCCCATTTTGAAGATTTTCAACTAACTAGTTCTGAATATGTTACAGCTGGCACCCATACTATTCGTGTGCAAGCGGGTAGTTCAACTGGCGAATTTAGCTGGTTGTGGTTTGGTGATGCGTTAACTTTCACCAGCTTAGATGGTGATGGTGGTGAGCCTGAGCAAGATGCAGATAACGACGGCGTATTAGATGGTTCAGACATTTGTCCGAATACCCCAGCAGGACAACCTGCTGATATTAATGGCTGTAGTGCATCTCAGCTAGATAGTGACAATGACGGTGTAAATAACAATATCGATCAATGTCCAAATACAGCAGCAGGTGCAACAGTTGATGCTGTTGGTTGTGTCGTTATTGAGAATAATGACACGGACAACGATGGCGTTAATAACAATATCGACCAATGTCCAAATACAACACCTGGCGCAACAGTTGATGCTGATGGCTGTGAAGTTATTATTGATAACGACACAGATAATGATGGTGTTAACAATAATATCGACCAGTGTCCAAATACACCACCAGGCGCAACTGTAGACTCAAATGGATGTCAAGTAACATTTGCTGATACAGATAATGACGGCATAGAAGATTCGCAAGATTTTTGCCCGAACACACCAGCAGGTGAAGCGGTCAATAATTCAGGTTGTGGTGAGTCGCAATTAGATGCCGATAATGATGGCGTAACAAACAATATAGACCAATGTCCAAATACACCAGCGGGTACACAAGTTGATGCGTCAGGTTGTGTGATCGACAATGGTGGTGAGCCAAGTGATAGTTATTATCACAATGGTCAAGGTTTATTGTTTGGTCGTGTAGATGGCGCAACTAACTTTGTAGGTGAAGAAGGCTATGTTGCCAACCCTGATAACTATGATGTGACAACCGATTTACTCGAAACCGATGATGACATTAGAGGAAACTCTACTGAAGTCTTCCGAGGTGAGATTTATGACGCAGATGGTCATATTTCTTTCTATGAACATATAGATGATAGCGTTCGTCTATATATCGACGGTCAACTCGTGCTTTCAAATGATAGCTGGGAAAACTCGTCTCAAACTTCAGATTTAAGCCTCACACCTGGTTGGCATAATTTTGAGTTAAGACTTGGAAACGCTGACGGTGGCAGTGGTGCTGTGAGTGGCATCGGTTTTGGTATAGATGTTGACGGTGGCACAAACTTTGTTCACCCAAGTAATTTAAGCCCTAGTATGTTTAGATCGAGCGGCCAAGTTGTGGTTGATCCAATTTTACCACCACCAGGCGGAATTTATATTCAGCTAGAAGACTTTGACGAAACAGGTACTGTTGGCCGAGTCGCGAGCGATCCAAACGATGGCTTTGTTAGAGGTGATTCAAACGTTGGTTGGGTTACCAATGGAGATTGGGGTAAATACCACAATGTATTTTTAGAAGCTGGTACATATAGAGCATTCATTACTGTATCAACACCTGCGGGTGGTAGTTATGGTGCACGTGTTGATATCGACGGCGAACCTTTTGCTTGGGGATATTTTGACAGCACAGGTGGCTGGGATATCGCAGCAGAATATGAGTTGTATGGTGGTGATTTAGTCGTAGAAAGCACTGGTAACCATACGCTACATATTGAAGCAGTTGGTGGATCAGATTGGCAGTGGAGTGGCGACTTAGTCCGTTTAGCTAAAGTTAACGACAGCACAGTTAAACAACCTCGTGTCTACAATCCAAACGAACATCTTGTTGCTGAAATCGAAGGGCCTGCAACTGGTTTACAATATTTAAAAACACCAGTGGAAATTCCATTAGCCAATAAGGTATTAAAATCTGATGTTTGGTATACCTACCCGCAAAACCGAAACCTAGTCGTTGACGGTGACACACCATACGCTGACTTTGGCGCAACGGGTGCCTTCTGGGGACATCCACCTGAACACGATTTCTACGATGATACTGTGATCATGGATTGGGCGGTAAATGTTGTTGATGATTTTCAAAATGAAGGTTTTGAATATACTGCGCGCGGTGAATTCGACTGGGGTTATGGTTGGTTCACTGAGTTTACGACTAATCCACAGCCTCATTATGTTCAAACATTGGATGGCCGTAATGTACGTATGACATTCATGGGCTATTTAAGCCATGACGGTTATAACAACAATTGGTTAAGTAATCACAGCCCCGCGTTTGTCCCATTTATGAAGTCACAAGTTGACCAATTATTAAAAGCAAACCCGGATAAGCTGATGTTTGATACCCAAACCAACTCTACACGTTCAACCGATATGCGTGATTTTGGTGGGGATTTCTCTCCTTATGCGATGGAAAATTTCCGAGTTTGGTTGTCGAAGAAATACAGCTATACTGAACTAAGTGCTATGGGTATTAACGATATTACTACCTTTGACTACAAGCAGCACTTACTGGCTGCAGGTGTAACTCATACATCATGGTCAAATGCAGGTGATAGACTCGAAGGCAATATTCCAATGCTTGAAGATTTTATCTACTTTAATCGTGACGTTTGGAACCAAAAATTTGCAGAAGTATTAGATTACATACGCCAGCAAAGACCTAATATTGAAATTGGTGCAAGTACACACCTATTTGAATCACGTGGCTATGTATTTAATGAGAATATTACCTTTTTATCTGGTGAATTGAATTTAGGTGCAAAAACTAGCATTGCCGAGCTACCAACCAATATTCTTGTACACTTAAAAGGTGCACAAGCAGTGGGTAAAACGTTAGCGTACTTCCCATATCCTTGGGAGTTTGACGAACTACGTAAACAAAGTGCTCCGCGTTTTGGCCGTGGTTGGGTTGCTCAAGCTTATGCTTATGGAGGTTTATTCTCTATTCCTGCTAATGTATGGGTAGGGGGCGATGTGTGGACTTGGTCGCCGGGTGCTGATAACTACCGTGACATCTATCAATTTGTGCGTGCACAAGCGAACTTGTTAGATGGTTACACTTCTTATGCTAAAGCGGGTTATGTTCATGCTATGTTCAGCTCAATGAAAGAAGGTTTCATTGACGGTGGTAACCAAGTGCAATCAAGCGTGAAAATTTTAACCGAAGATAACATCAACTTTGACATGTTAGTGTTTGGTGACACTGGTTATGCTGTCGTGCCGCGCCAAGCTGACTTCGATAAATTTGAGCACATTTTTTATGACGGTGACTTAAACTTCCTAACCACTGCACAAAGAGAGGTATTAGATGATCAAGGCAGCAAAGTTAGACATATTGGCCAACGTGGCACCATTGCTGGTTTACAAATTAATGTAAGCATCAACGGCAGTGTAGCCAACGACACTGTGTCTGCTGTATCTCGTATCCATGAAACAGACTCAACGGCACCTTACGTAGTACACCTGATTAATCGTCCGTTTGCGGGTGGGGTAACACCAATACTGAACAATGTTGAAGTGGCAATTCCTGCAAGTTATTTCCCTGAAGGAGTAACCTCAGCGAAATTACACTTACCAGATGGAACAAGTTCAACCGTCGCGGTTTCGACCAATGCGAATGGCGATGCAGTTGTATCTGTTAGTAATCTTGAAGTTTGGGGTATTTTAGAATTAGCTCACTAATTCTTTAAGATTCCATTTAACCTAAGGGCTTACGCTATTGTCGTAAGCCCTTTTCTCAACTAAAGAACAACCCCCCTCTAGATTCAAGCCAAAAAATAAGTTTATTTGTAGGTTAAAATAAAATTTAAACTAGCCTGTAATAAATTGACTTGACCAACCACCAACTAGTCATAACATAATTTAGGATATTACTTTTTTATGGGAAGTGACTTTTATCTACAATCCATTTTACCTTTTGCTGGCATTATCATAAAAATTTGTCGGGCCTACACCAACAGCCAAGAAGATTTTGAAGATTATTATCAAGAGGTGTGTTTATAAAAATAAAAAGGGTCAGATCCACATAAATATAAAGGGTCAGATCCACATAAAGTGAAAGCTAATTTTCAATGGCTTGATTTTGACAATAAAAACGGTAAATTATAGCAAGTAATAAACAGATCCCTGCGGGTAATAACAATGACATAAATTGATATTGCGTGTATAACAACGCCCCTACGGTGCCGCCAAAAATAAACCCGGCGATAATAATAATAAACAACTTAGCTTTACGTTTATCTAAAGCTTCACCTCGAAGAAATTCACCACACATGATCCCTAAATCAGTGAAAATTCCTGTCACATGAGTTGTACGTATAATTGCACCGCTATATCTTGTAGCTAAAGAGTTTTGCAAACCACATGCCGCAGAGGCAAAAAAATGTCCATAAAAGGATCCCATCGCTAGCAACCCTAAAGTGGTCAAGAGCAAAGCTGACTCTAGATATAAAGCGGTATCGTAATGCCGTCCAAGTTTTAACGTAGAACCATGTAATAAAAAACCGGCGATGATCGCGCCAAACAAAAATGAAAGTAAAATTCCAGATAAGTGCAGAACATGTTGAAAAGACGAATTTAATACGCTTGTTCCTAATAAAGTTGCTGTACCCGATAAATGAGAAACAGATTGATGTTCAAAACTAAGCAAACCAACCGCATTCACAAAGCCAGCAACCAAAGCCAAAATGAAAGCGCCAACCTCTACCCAATGAGGCAATTTCGCAGTCAACGTTCTACACTCCTATCTAGTTAATACCTACTTTTATTTATGTCTAAATTACAAATCATTGTTCCGTCATAATCTGATTAATCTTTTCAATCTCTGCATATTTTGAGTAATTAGTTAATGCTTGTAATGTATCTTGATTAGTCATTAATTCCTGCATTGCAACTTTACCCACTAACTCAAATGCTTGTTGTACAGCTAACGGGTTAGATTTAAAAGCCGATTTTAGCTCATTTGGGCAGTCTACTGTCAAAATTTTAGTGATTAAGTTACCAACATATTTATCTGACTTTTCAATATTTTCAGGTGTTGCGCTTGAAAAATTTTTTATTTCAGGATGAGCACCAATCGAAAAAAAGATCCATTTCGCTAAATGTTTTCTTTCTTTACCATTTAAAGTATCAACCAAACAGGTACCTAATTTTTGTGTTTCTGGGGTATTAGCTAACACCATTGGGCTTGCCATTAACCCTGCAACTACCGTTATCGTAGTGAAAAGATTCTTCATATTTACTCCATTTTATTATTTTTTTATCTAACGAGTGCGCTGTAAACGCAACCTTGATTTTTTAAAAAGCACCAGCTAAAAATTCAGCAAACCGCACTTTACAGGAAAAATAGTTTACCTGAAAAACCTTTTAAATTAACAAAAACTATAATTTTATGCGAGCTAACTGTCGCTTAAACTCCAAACCGCAAATTCATTGCCACTTGGTTCAATAAAGTGGAAACGCCGGCCACCTGGAAAAGAAAATATCGCGGTTGAGATTATGCCCCCTGCTACTTCAACAATGGTTTGGGTACGCTCTAAATCATCACTTTTTAACACTAATAAAGCCGCGCCATTAGTTGCAAGAGAAGTGAGCTTAGATTGATAAAAACCACCATCAAGTCCTTGATCAGAAAAAGCGGTGTAGTCAGGCCCATAATCTACAAAGCTCCAACCAAATGCCTTTTCAAAAAATGTCTTAGTAGCTGGAATATTACAAGCGGGAAACTCAACATAATTGAGTTTTAACTGTGGGGACATAATATCTCCTTGACCTGAGTTCAGGTTTCTAATGTTATGCAAATTGAAGCAATAGCTTAATCATACCGATCTTTAGAAGGAAAATTAATTCAACAATTAATTAACATGGTCAATTAATTGTGACATTCCCTGCAAAAAGCACTCATTACCGTCAACTAAAATTACGTTAATGCCTAACTGCCCTGCTGCTAATTGATATTTTTGACATAACGCCAAAGCACCAACTAAATATACCGAAGTATTGAGTTTAAGCTTTCTTAATTCAAAGCCGATTAATAAACCCGATAAATAATCCGCTATTTGCTCAACGCTAAGTTGCTGAAATAAACGGTGTGTCCATGCGAGAAAAATTCGCTGCGTAAATTCACCATCTTGTGCATCAGTAACACCACGTAAAAATGCAGCTTGATCAAAAGTTGTATTTTCAGGTAAATCTTTACCTAATAAACTGTACTTAGATAACATTGAGTACATTTCACCGGTTAAATAACTGCTGAACGAGCAAAGTTCATGATTAGTCACGGTAATATGTTTACTATGTGTGCCAGGTAATATCGCAACAAAGTCACTGCTATTAAGATATTGCGCTAACCCCAATACTTGAATTTCTTCACCGCGCATAACATCAAATTTATCTTCATCATATTGATGACAAACGCCTGGAACAATGTAAGCTTTTGCTCCCCACGGTAGTACAAACGAATAACTATTAGATGCTAAACTCTTTGTATTCGCAGGCGTGCTAACATAATCGACATTTACCCAACCTTTTAAAGAGCCAACCATACCCGCCATAAATATAGGCAAATCTTGGTACGTCACTAACCATTCTTTTAACACTTGCTCAAGTGTTTGCGCAAATTCGCCATTATTAACTTGTAATAAACCTAAAGGTAAGCTTTTTGTACTTAGCAACTCATGTTCTTTTGACATGGCAAAAGCACGAAAATTAGTTGTTCCCCAATCAATAATAATATGGTGACATTGCTCACTATTCATCTTAGAAATATCCTGTACGCTGAAATTTAGCTATTATCAATAGCCGTAAACATTAAAAAGCAGACGTTATCTCTGCAAGAGTAAGCCCAAAAACTTGTTGGGTAATTAAATTCAGCGCACTTTCGTCGCCTTGAATATGTAGGGTAGTTTGATAATGCTGATAACTTTCATTAGGTTTTAATTCTAAAGCAATTGAACTGGTTTCTAATTCATAAAACGGACCGGACGTGCTTTCATCTTCACCTACACCATGATTAAAAATATTAATAATTTCACCACCAAAAGGGTCACCATCAAAACGCCAAATACCATTAACATAATCAACATTAGTTTGCTTAGTTATTGGAAAGTGAATTAAAGTTAGTAGTTTTCTTTTAGCATCATAACTACCAAACATAGGTTTAGCATGCTCGGGCGAAACGCCAGTTTTATTCATATAGCGGGCATCGGCTTTATAAAAAAGAACATTACCTTGAATGCGAGTATGGCTTGTTTTGATGTCACTAAAATAACGTGTTGCTTTAGCTAACGGCTTAGCAAGAGGTATAAAAATAGTAGTTTGCTCGTTAGGATAAAATGAACCTAAATCCCAAATTGAAAACAAGCCTGTTGCTTTTGTCCAAGCGACTGAGCTGGTATTGGTTACTTTAGTTGATGCTTTAAAAGCCACCCAAGTTAAACTGTCTGGCAATGCTATCGGCAATTTTGCTGACGATAACAGCTCAATAGTGCGCTCAACGTCAAATTCAAAATTAAAACCTTGGTAGTTTTTCATGGTTAACGCTTTCGCCATTACCACCTGTTCGTCTGTTTTTGAAATAACATTAAAGGGTACGGTTGAAACCGCTGCCGGCACTTTGATGTTATCAGGTATAGTGGCGGTATTAGGCTCAAAAAATAACGAAAATTTACTCGCGTCTGGCCCAAACCATAAACGGTCAGCCCCACCCATTGAAGCATTAACATTAGTATGTGGCTTTGATAAATAGTCATAATTAATCCAGCCATAACCTTTGTCTTCACCACCTTTACTGGTACTTGTCATCACGCGGCCTTGCAATTCAGCCAAGACCATAACTTTTTGTTCGCCTCGAGATAAAATAATTGGCGAATAATGATGACTTAACAATTCAATTTCACTATTAAACGAGCGTTGACTACTTAGGTTTTGCGCTTGAACACTGCCCAAAAAAGTTATCATCATTAATGCAATTAACTTAATAAGCTTCATGATAAATACTCTGATCCTTATAACATAAAAAACCAGTATATTTAGCGACTGGTTTTTATAAATTAACGTGTTTTCTTACTGAAACTTAATTTAAGTTTACCTTTAAGACACTGTTATGTGCCGTTATAAATAACTGTTTTTCATCGGCTGATAACGTGCAATTTGCCGTTAACTTACCTGTGTGTATTTTAGCTAGTAAGCGTCCTGTTTCACTAAATAGCCAAACACCACCAGGCCCTGTGGCAAAGACGACACCACTTGAATGAACGGCCATACCATCAGGCATGCCTTTATCTTGTTTGGGGTTATTGTCCCTAGCATCATGAAAAATACGTTTATTGTTAACCGAACCGTCCGCTTGAATATCGTAAGCTACCCAAACCGGTTGTTTCGGATCTGACACCGCGACATAAAGTGTTTTATTGTCTGGAGATACGGCAATACCATTTGGATAGGTTAACGTTTTGTCTAACAAGGTTAATTTACCTTCATTCGATAAACGATAAACCCCTTGAAAATCTAATTCTTTGCGAACATCGTCTAGTTGCTTTGCTAAACCATACGGAGGATCAGTAAAAAAGAGGTTTCCTTGCTGATCATAAACCGCATCATTTGGGCTATTAAGTCTTAAGTTTTGATAACTACCCGCTATAGTAATAAATTTTCCTTGAGGCTTAGATAAAGGCGCATTCATCACCGCTACACGGCGATCACCTTGTTGTAATAACACCAATTGCCCTGCGGGATTTAATAACAAACCATTTGAACCTTGTGAATAATCGCCCGCAACAAGCCCAGTAGCGCCTGACTTATCTAGGTATACAGATAAGCCCTTGTTATCGTGATATTGATAAATTTTATTATCTGGAATATCAGAGAAAATTAATGTTTGACTATCATCAAGCCAAAGAGGTCCTTCAGTCCATTTAAAGCCAGTTGCTAATTCAATGATTTGGGTATTTTCATTCAAATAATTCAGAGCCTTAGGCGCAATAATCTCTATTCGCCCAAGTGTTTTATGGCCTTCGATTTTTCTCGCCTTTTGGCTATGATCAATAACAATTTCATCCGCTGTTGCCACTAAGCTATAACTTGATAAAGCACAACAAGTAAATAAGCAGCCAAGCACTAACTTTTTCATGATAATTTCCCTATATATTTTTTAACATGGCTGATAAGTTCAACCTTTTCTTGTTCGGTACGAGCAGCTTGGGTTAAGTCATTACCCACGCCGACACCGACAGCGCCTGCTTGAAACCACTGAGATAAATTATCAACATTTACGCCACCAACTGCGATAAGGTCAATTTGCTTAAATGGCCCTGATAAATCGTTAAAATATTTAACTCCCATTGCCCCGGCAGGAAAAATCTTCACAAAATCCGCACCATATTCATGAGCATTAGCAATTTCGGTTGGTGTTAAAGCACCCATTAATACCGGTAAGCCTGACTGATGTGCCAAGTTAACAACACCCTGATGCGTATTCGGTGTTACTAAAAATTGCGCCCCTGCCGCTATCGCCTTTGTTGCTAATGCTTCATTAATAATGGTGCCAGCACCAATTAAAATATCAGGGTATAACGCTTTTGCTTTGCTGATCTCCTCAGTAAAGCCGGGAGTATTTGAGGTTATCTCTAAAATTTTTACTCCACCTTTAACTAAACATTCAACCACATTAGCAACATCACTTTGCTCGGCTAATCGAATAATAGCCACTAACTTATGTGTTCTAATCAGCTGACATGCATTTTCACGTTGCTCAGTTAACGCTTGTGTACTTAACGACTTCATTGATAAAACGTCCTATTATTTTATAAATTTTTAACCCAAGCTTAGGTTATTTAGTAATGATCACTTCATCTGAATTATTTTCAGGTGACTCTGGCACAGTAATTTGTTCAATTTTGCCAACCAAAAATAAATATGAAGCACTGCCAATAGCCGCTAAGGAAGCGATAAATAATAACGCCGGTTTAAAGTCACCATCACTAACTAGCATCCCAATAATAATGGGCACAATAACCGCAGCTAAACCTCCAATTGAATTAAATACGCCGCCCACTAAACCAACTAAACGCTCAGGAGCTAATAAAGACACAAAGATCCACGCAATAGAGGCTAAACCGTTACCAAAAAAGGCAATTGATAAGAAGGTAATTACCCAAAAGGTATCTTCAGTATAATTAGCGCCTACAATAGCCGTTGATAACAACATGCCAATAATAATTGGTAGTTTACGAGCCACCTCTTTTGAAACACCAACTCTAACCAAAAAGTCAGAACTAAACCCTGAGACCAAGACACCAAAAAATGCCGCTAAAAAAGGTAAAGAAGCTAGATACCCCGATTTAATAAAATCTAAACCTCGGTATTCCACTAAATAAGTAGGAAACCACGTTAAGAAAAAGATCAAAGTGCCGCCTAAACAGAACTGACCAATATAAATTCCCCATAATTTTTTACTGGTTAATACCGCAATTAAGTCAGTACGGCTAACCACAGATTTACTTTTATTGGATTTTTCACTGGCACTATTTTCGCTCGCCTGCGATTCACTGCTAGTTTTACTTTCAGCATTTTTGGCTAAGCCAAGATCTTCTGGATCGCGATAAAAAATATACCAAATACCCGCCCACACAATGCCAATAAGACCAGAGATAATAAACAAACCACGCCAGCCAAAATAATGCTGAATAGTGGCCAAAACCGGCATTAAAAAGGCAAGACCAATGAATTGACCTGAGGTATATACGGCAATAGCACCTGCCCTTTTTTCTTCAGGAAACCATTTAGTAATAATTTTATTGTTACAAGGGTAAGATGGCGCTTCAAATACACCTATCGCCATGCGGCAACCAATGATGGCAGCAAAAGAGCTCACCATACCTTGGATCAGGGTAGCAATTGACCATGCTGTTAAAATAAACGGGTATAAAATTCGAATACGAATGGCATCAACAGCAATACCACCTGGTATTTGTAGTATCGAATATGTCCAACCAAAGGCTGAGAATATTAAGCCCATTTGCACTGAAGTTAATGCTAGGTCTTCACTCATTGCCGATGCCGCTACTGAGATGTTTGTTCGATCCATGTAGTTGATCACAACACTTAGAAACACCAATAACAGTACCTGATAAGATTTCTTTTCTCGTAACTTTCCTTTGTCAATTTGCTTGTCTAGCTTGTTTTTAGTTGTCATAAGGATCACCAGTTTGTATAAGAACCATCAGGTTTAATTAAACGTGGTGGCTCCCAATAATTAAATTCAAGGTTTTTGATTTTTTCTTCATTAACGTCAATTCCTAGCCCGACAACGTCTTGAACTTCAAAAGTATTATTTGAAACTTCTGGCATTTGTGTAAAGTACTCAGAAAAAACTTCCGTACTGCCGTCGTAGGGTGATAACTCTAACCATGAAAAGTTATTAACTGCGGCACTATAATGAATAGAAGCTGCCGTACAGATAGGGCTTAATGGGTTATGCGGCATCATATCGATATAATGTAGCTCACACATCGCCGCTATTTTCATACCTTCGGTAAACCCACCAGCATTACAAATATCAATACGACCAAAATTGGTTAAACTGGTTTCGGTATAAGGCGCAAAATCCCATTTACTGGTAAATTCTTCACCAATGGCAAATGGTACATCACACATACTTCTTAAGGTTTGATACGCTTTTGGTGATTGATCACGAATTGGCTCTTCAATAAAATCAAGCGTACCCGCTGGCAGTTTTGACATAAAAGAAGCCGCTTCAGCAACAGACAAGCGATGGTGATAATCAATACCTAATACCACCTCATTGCCTAACACTTCACGCGCTTTAATTAATGAAGTTGATGTTTTATTAATTGAGGCACGAGGATCAAATACCTGTGGGTTATTAGCGCAGCCATGTTCGCCGGTTGTTGCTCTGATCACTTGCCAACCTTGCTCTTTAAGCTTTAATACATCATCAATAAACGCTTGCCCCATTGGTGCAGCCGATGTAGCAAATAGTGGAATGCGATCGCGTTGTTTACCGCCTAAAAGTTGATAAACAGGAATATTTAAAGATTTAGCAACTAAGTCATGCAACGCAATATCAATGGCAGCAATGGCTGCAGATAACACCCTACCGCCTTCAAAGTATTGACTACGATACATTTCTTGCCAAAGAGCATTAATATTTCGAGGGTCTTGCCCAACTAAAAATTCACGAAAGTGTTTCACACAGCCCATAACGGCAAGTTCTCTGCCTGATAGCCCTGATTCCCCCCAACCATATACTCCTTGGTCAGTTTCAACTTTTACTAAACAAACATTTCTAAAACCCGCCCAAAAGGCATAGGCTTTTACATCTATAATTTTCATAAGTTACTTACTCAATGTTTTAAAACGGCGAGGATATAATTGCTGATTAAAGCCTTTTACTGCCTCGATCATCGGCTGATAAGGGGTATCGGTAACGTTAACAAAACCAACGTTGTAATTTTCACCATCATAAGCTCGGCCGGTTAATGGTGAGTCGATATATTGGAACCAATGAGCACCCACAAAATAAGGGTTATCAACAACAGTATTCATATAATTTAGGTACTGCTGGGCTCTGTCTTGTTGTGTTTTCGCATGCACTAATCCAGGATTTAACAAGCCAGTATCCATGGCGCCCATGTGAAATTCACCAATAATACTTGGCATATCAACTTGCTCTAAAAATTGCCAATATTTACTATGCACGCCTTCTTTGTAGATGTTATAGCTCATCACATCAACATGCGGCTTGGCGGCAGCAATAATTTCCGGTGTCATTCCCCAGCTAGCAAACCTAACTCCCATGTACATATGATTTGGCAATACACGCTTAAGCTCTGTTTTAACAATACTGAAATATTCATTGGCGTATAGCGTTAACATATCGGCATAATCAACTAACTGCTCATCAGTAAATTCGGCTAAATCAACACCATTAGAAAAATCTTGCCATGAATCAATCTGCGTTTTCCACGACGAATTTAACGCACTAATTTCTTTATATTTACTTTTCATTAATTGAGTAAATTGTGTTTTGGTAGGGCTATCTTTATCACTACGTCTTAAGGTATTAATGACAATTGAATATCGACCATTTGTACTGGTGTTATTGCCCCAGCTTTTTTCGTTATCGATAAATACGCCCACACACCAAGGATTATTTTTAACTTCCTCAGCAATTTGTTCTAAGGTCACTCTTGCACGAGTTGCAAATAACGGATCAAATGGGTCAGGTAATGGTGACCATAGATCATCACCACTAGAAACGGTTTTAAAGTTTCCGATAATCCAACCGTTAGCAAAGTATGGTACTTGATTGTCATGATAAAACATCGGGTCAATCCAGTTACCAAATGAGGTAAAACCCCAATTCCGCATGCGTTTTATCGTCACGTTTTTCCATGTTTCGATATAATTTTCACCGTATTTTCGCTCTAAATTTGCTTGGTAAAAACTAAAGGTTTCACCATGCTCTAATGCCCCTTGATGCACCGAACGTCGATAGCCATAATGTTTTGCCAAAGGCTCATCATATTCAGGTAACCAAGTGAACATATTACGACGTATATCTGATGCAACGTAGGCGGTTGCCTTCGCTTTTTCACTGACGGGATTCAAACCAAGTGAGTCTTCCGGCGTTAAATCACCTTTAGCTCTTTGTTTGATTAAGCTTTTGTCAAAGTCCATGCCGGTAATAGTAGACGTGTTGGCCATACGAACATTGGCAATACCGGTAGAAAAGAATAAATAGCCTTCTGGATCTACTAAGGTCCATATACCATTAACTTTTTCCGTTCTAAAATAACCAGTCGCGGTTAACTTAGGGCCATTTTTCCAGCCACCAAAAGTTGAGCGGTCAGCCATTAACTTATTATCAAGCTGCATGAGCTCTTGCTGACTAATCGATTTTAACTGTTGATCCGATGAAATATCATACTCTGAATTAAAACCAACACGTTGTCCGTATTGATCAGCCAAATTTTCTAAATAAGCTAAAGATCTCGGTGGGTTTTTTATTAAACGAACATTATCAAAAATTAGGGTGCGATTTTCTAGCATATGACTAACGCTAAACTTAATACGATTAACCGCCGATAATTCGATATTTTTTTCACCCCCAACGCCAGATAAAAGGAGTTTCTGTTGACTGCCATGCCAGTGGATTTGAGCGAATACCCGATTCAATATCTAAGTCGATACTTTTTAATTCAATGTGGTAAGTATTACTGGTGTTAGCGGGAATATTGACACTACGATTATGTACTTGCCCTTGTTCATTACCTATTTGCACAAACAAGTGAGTCGCAATATCGGTGCTATTAGTTATATCTAACGCTATACGAAAATCGCCAAGTTCATGCCATTGCCAAGCTGCTTTTGGTGTTAAAGTCACTGATGGCTCTGGTGCTTGTGTTGCTAAAAAGTCAACTTTTAACGCTTGTTTTCCTGCGGTAACACCTTGGCTTTGTTCTTGATTTACATAGTTTAATTCTACGTCCGCTGCGCTAACATCAACTTGTATGTCGTTAGTTTCAAAAGACGTAATACCTTTTAAAGGGATCAAAGACTGAGTTGTAATTGATAGTGATGTAACTTCATTTTGTGAAGCAGGTTGCTGGCAAGCAACAAGTGGGAGCAACAATGGCAATAATATGCCTATGCTATTTATTTTTTTCATATCTCTCTACCTTTATACCAACTGAATCAGTTCTAACATTGGTTGATAATGCTGTATTTATTAGCCAGCGTTAATACAACCTAAAACACCTGCACTTAATATACTACACATTGTGTGCAATTTGGTAGTGTTTTTTGTTAACAATTGAAGAGTTGGCGATGATTTTCTATTTTGCGAAGAAATCTATCAAGGCAAGATTTTCAGAAATAAGTAAATTCGGTGTTGGTTCGTTTTAATTTGAAATGTTAAGAAATACAATAAATTTTAGCCATTATATATCGCTTACCATCTCTATTTTTATTGCGCTCTCAAAAGCCAAGGTAGCGACTTAGCAAAGGCCATAGGAAAAATGGTATGGTGATTAGCCCCATCTATTGTATCAATTACAAGCTCAATTTCAGGTTGTTTTTTATCTTCAAAAAGCAAAGAAAAATTTTCAATAACATCACTTATTGTTTGACCTTTAGCATTTTTCATTAACTCTAGGCTGCCAGAGGCAATATAGATTCTCGCTTTAATCTGCTTTTTTTTAGCCAGAAAGTCTTTTGTTACTTTAAATATATATTCATCTTCAAACCAAATAGATGGACTCGTTATTATATAACTTGAAAAAAGTTCGGGTTTAGTCGCAAGCGCAAACACACTGAAAAGACCGCCTAACGAATGCCCTGTGAGTGTCCTATGGTTAGAAGATGCTCGAAAATTGTTTTCAACAAAAGGCACTACTTCATCTGCAACAAAATCAAGAAATTGTGGTGCCCCGCCCGTGATATGAGAATTCCAACTAGGTGCTAGTTTAGGTGTAAAGTCACGGATACGGCTATTCATCCCACTCTCTCCTATCGCATAAGAAATACCAACAAGAATAGCTGGTTCAAACATACCTGAAGATATACCAGGGCGTAAAGTTCCTGAAATAATCGGAAATGCTGTCGGACCGTCATTAATGTATATAACTGGATAATTACGTTTAGAATTTTCGACTTTTTGATAACCGGGTGGTGTTTGAATAAACAACTGATAAGCGCGTGTTAGTTTAGCTGAATAGAGGCTGTGCACTGTTGTGTTTTCAATACTGTAAGGTTTTAAGATATTTAAATCGTTCTGAACACTAACTTCAGCATTGACATTAGTAGTGAAAATTAAACTTAATGTACATATGTAAAACAAATGGATGACTAGTTTAACCAAAGGATGAGAAAGTAATCTGACCAAAATTTTATTTTGTTTCAACATTTTTGTTCCAAAGCTTATGAATATTACAAACTCATTTAGGGCCAGATCACATATTAATTGCTAATTTATTTACAAATTCTTCATGGCTTAATAGTTGAGCGACATTATGTTCCAGCGCTGCTATTGCATCCGGTAATGCTGCTTCAATTTTCTCGAACTTTGAAGCATCAATGAGGGGATCATAGCTCTTGGGCCTAACTTTCATTCCTTCTAAAACAGCATACCAACTATCGGATGAAAATAGATCTAAGTCATTTTTGAACAACCGTCCGTGCTCTCTAAATAAAGTAAGCTTATTGGTTAAACTTTCAGGAATTTCAAGATGTTGCCACATTTGCCAAAATTTTGAATCCGTTCTTTGCGAAGTACAATAATGTAAAACAATAAAATCTCTGATGCAGGTATATTCAATATCCATTAATCGATTAAATTCATTAATTGTCGCAGGTTGCAAATTTTTATCTGGCAAGGTTTGTACAAACGTTAACATCGACTTCATGATTAAATGGATACTTGTTGATTCCAGCGGTTCAAGAAAACCTGATGATAGTCCCACTGCAAGACAATTTTTAAACCACATTTTGTCACGCTTACCAGTTACAAATTTTATTACTCTTGGCTCAGTTAATTTTTTGCCTATGATATTATTTTCCAATAATGCTTTCGCTGATTCATCATCACAAAAATCACTACAATAAACATAACCGTTTCCCGTCCGATTTTGCAGCGGTATTTGCCAGCGCCAACCATGCTCATGCGCTGTTGATTCTGTATAAGGTGGAAAGTCGGGATGTTTTTCTGTTTGCACAACAACAGCGCTATCTACTGGCAAATATTTTTGCCAATTTTCTAAGCCAACTCTTAATGTTTTATTAATTATTAATGCATGTTGACCAGAGCAATCAATAAAAAAATCGCCATCTACTTGATTACCATTTTCCAGTTTTAATGACGATATTAGCCCTTGTTCATTGGTATTAACGGTATCTATATGAGCTTTAAGATGTTTAACGCCATTCTTAACACAATATTCATTCAAAAAGGTAGCCACTAAGCCAGCATCAAAATGTAGTGCATAAGTTGAGTTTGATAAATTATTAGGTTTTTGAGGATCGGGTATATAAAACTTATTCTGTTTTGCCATGGCAATGGCTGGCGAAAAGTCAGTAAATTGAAACTTTCCGCCATTTAAATGATGTTTCAACCAATGCTGATAAAAAGGTTTACCATCAATTTTATTGCCGACATAACCAAATTGATGCCAATAATGCTGACCTTTTTGGTACCAATCAACAAACTTTATACCCAATTTAAAACTGGCATTAGTTTTAGCGATAAAGTCATTAGCCGAAATTTTAAGGTATGTTAATAAATCCATTATAGAAGGTATAGTCGCTTCACCTACTCCAACTGTTGGTGTATGGGGTGATTCAACCAAAACAATTTCACAACCACTATTATGCAATGCTCTTGCAAGAATAGCTGCAGATATCCAACCTGCTGTTCCACCACCAACAATCACATAACGATTTATTTTTTTGTTTTTATTCACGACAATCCTATTTTATTTCCGTTAAAATCTTTGAAAATTTAGTAAATGCTTGTTGGTCTACTTCAATATTTACTATATACAATTGCTCCCTAAGTAGAATTTCGGTGTGGTAATACTCTATAATTAGAGGCTTTGCTCGAACCCTTCCTGCTTCATAAGATACGAGAAAAGCGGCTAGCTACTGCTATATTTAACTATGTTCCCCAAACATTTGTTCACATTTATCTGTTTCAATTCCAATATCGACTTTATCTTGTAATTGACGGAATAATTCAGATATTCAGGAGATATTAGTTCTTTATTCAAGTGATAATTATATTCATCCAGTATTTTGCTAATCTATATTACTTGAGGTAAGGCCTATACGTGGTTAGCGTCTGCATCTAAAATGGTATTTGATAACGTTTATAGTTTAGGAAAAGTTAATTTTCCTAAACTTCAGGTGTCACCCGCTTTGATTTAGCGCTTAGCTCAAATCAAAACCTGACATCATTAACATAATCCTCCTGAACATGATAACTTAAGAGGTATGCACCACAGATGATCCCAACTTTTATCAATTGAATGGGCGTCCATGCCAACAATTCTTGGTGTATAAACTTTCTTTAGAACGATAACCCCCTAACAAAGATGCGACTTAGTTAAACATAGGATGTTGCTATTTTCAATACGTATACTATAAAAATTATTCAAATAGTATTTGTATGGTTAATTAACTTAATATGTCGCTAATTTTTGTTATAAATTAGCAAATTACTACAGACAAATTTTTGTAATATCCCAAATCACTACGCCACTATATATTGTCCTAACTGACTTATTTCTATTTGTTTAAGCGAACTCAGATATAAATATTTCTGACGAGGAACAACAAAGCCGAAAATTATCCTACAAATACAAAAAAGCCTGTCAGATAACTGACAGGCTTTAACAATTTGACGCATTATTAAGCGGCAAACAAACTTCAAGTTCAATGTTAATGATGCGTGTTTTTCTTGTTTCAGGAACAGTGATAGCAGCAATTATTGGCTACTACTTACTTGGTCATTACGATCTAAATGAAGAAAAGCTAGCGCAGCTTAAAAATAAAACTAGAACCCCATCATCATCTACTTAAGTATAAGGTAATGAACATAACTGCCAATATAGGATAACGTTTTCTTTTTGATATTCTATATATTTATTGATGATTACTGTATCGATTGATTTAAACCTTCATTAACCATGTATAAATAGTCACTTGAGTTACTTGTAATCTCAGCTTCCCCCGTTCAAACCGATTCCATATCTAAATACGACATTTACCATAATAAAATTTCATCATTTTTCTAAAAGACTAATTACCATTTTTATTCCTGATTACAAGGGAAAAACAATAAGTTATATCTTCACCAACATTTTTCTAATGAAGCTTGTATCAAAAGCTACGGAGATAAAATTTTATTAATAGCCTATTGCTTATTTTCTAAATAAGTGATTTTATAAGATAACACCAAGTTAAACGTAATATGTTTAGCTTAGTGCTATCTTATAAAACAAGAAAATAAATAGAGGGATATATGAAAAAAATTACACGATTTACCGTGCTACCATTAACGTTAGCTGTTTCAGCTGCATTAAGCTCAAGCATCGTACAAGCCGAAGAAACGTCAGGTGATGTTGAAGTTATTCAAGTAACAGGAATTCGCAGCAGTTTGACGGAGTCAATGCACTTGAAAAAACATTCGGCTTCTATTCAAGACAGTATAGTTGCTGAGGATATCGGTAAATTTCCTGATCAAAACGTTGCCGAATCACTACAGCGTATTTCAGGTGTTATGATTTCGCGTACAAATGGTGAAGGCTCGAAAGTAACAGTTCGAGGTTTAGGTCCTAAATTTAACGCGGTTAAAGTTAACAATAGAACTATTGCCACAACTGATCGTGGTAGAGAGTTTGATTTTCAAACCTTACCTTCTGAGTTAATTGCAGGTGCTGATGTCATCAAAGCTTCAAGGGCAAATATTGCTGAAGGTAGCTTAGGAGCTTATATTAATGTAAATACTGCTCGACCTCTAAATACGCCAGGCTTTCATGCTGTTGGCTCAATAAATACTAAATACAATGATTTATCAGAAAAATTTGATCCTAAAGCCTCTGCGATCATTAGTAATACCTTTTTAGATGATACTTTCGGCGTGTTATTTGGTTTTACGACACAATCTATTAATAATCGTATAGATGCCGCAAGCACAACCCATTGGTCATCTTTTCAAGCAGAAAATACTAACGTAGCACCAGGGCCAATTACCAATGAATTAGGGGATACTATCACAGAAGGTACTATCTGGTACCCCGGCCGTGCTACTTATACCATTGACACCGAAAAAAGAGAGCGTACGAGTACCAACTTAACTTTTCAGTGGGCACAAAATGACAATACTACCCATACTTTTGATCTTTTATATTCAGATCTAAGTCGCCAAGCATTAAGTAACGGTATGCAAGTACCACTACATTATGCCGGTTGGCAAGATGTAATTGTTTCCGAAAATATGACCGCGATTAAGGCAACCAAATCTGCTAGTCCAATTGATGGTCTTTTCCAAGAACGTGGACAAGATTCAGAAACCTTAGCCCTAGGCTGGAATATTTTATTATTTATGGATCGATGGACATTTAATACCGATGTTGCCTACTCAAAAGCAACAGCAGAGCAACGAAGCAATACTTTAGTGCCACACATAGTCAATAATAGTGTTGACCAAAGTGTAAAACCAGGCGATGACGGTTACATGCCGAATCAAGAATTAGGGTTAATAGTTGGTCAAGACTACATTAATTTTGATAGCCGAAATGGAGATATTATTGAAATAGAGTCAAGTATTGATTATTCAGATCCTGCATCAGTGAGAACCCACTGGAATGATATCAGACATACCGAAGTGGAAGATGAAATTTTAGAAGTTAAATTTGATGCAAATTATGAGATTGATGATGGTTTTATTAGCTCGATAGATATGGGGGTAGCCTATGGTGATCGCGAGAAGTCTCAACAGGTTTATATTATACGTGATGGCTGTGGTAATTTAGATCAGCCGACAGAAACACGTGTAAGTACTTGTGGAACAGCGCTTGAATTAGAGGATAGTTTATTTTCACTCAATAATAGCAACTTTTTAGATGGGTTTTCAGGAGATTTCCCAAGAGAATTTGTATTAGTTAACGATATTGAAAAATATAAAGATGCTATTGGCGATATTAGAAGCGAGCCTAACTGGACTGATGAATTATTAAAAGAGGAACAATCTGTTGCAAATACAGAAGAAACTCTTGCCATTTATGGTCAAGTTAACTTAATGGGTGAAGTTAGTGCTTTCAGTTGGAATGGTAATTTAGGTTTACGCTATGTAGACACTGAAACATCTTCATCAGGCCATACTATTGAACGCTTATCATTAATTGAAAAACCAGTACAAGATGGTGGTGGTTTAGCTTTAGAGGCCACGTATACTGATCCTCAGGTAATTAAAATTGCCACAGACTATCAAAAATGGTTACCTAGTTTAAATATTAATATGGATTTTGGTGACGGTTACTTCATCAAAACCGCGGCAGCAAAAGTAATTACACGCCCTGCATTAGAAGATACTGGCGTGAATAAAAGTTACCAACAAAACCCACGCGCCGGTGATTTAGCAACAAGCGGTGGTAATCCATATTTACAACCATATGAAGCCACCCAGTTAGATGCATCATTTGAATATTATGATGATGCTGGCAATGCTTATTCATTAGGTGTTTTTTATAAAGATATTACTAACTTTATTTCAACACAAACCAACAGTGTTGATACTGGTCTAGTTATTGATGGCTGGGGTTCCGTTTATGAAGCAATAACTCAAAAATCGAATCGTAGTGGTGGTGAAATTAACGGTTTTGAAATAGCCGGATTGCACTATTTTGATTATTTACCTGGTTGGTTAAGTGGTTTTGGAGTGCAAGCTAACTATACCTATACCAATAGTAAAGATGATGACTCTGCAGAATTTGAACGTCCAAATGTTGCCTCTCCTGGCAGTGGTTTAGAAGGGTTTTCTGAAAACGCATATAATGTCATCGCTTTCTATGAAATAGAAGGCTTTCAAGCAAGAGCTGCATATAACTGGCGCGATGCATTTTTGGCATATCGTTCAGGGCCTACAATTGGCAGTAACGGCTTACCACAGCATGTTGATGCATATGGCCAACTTGATTTAAGCGCTTCTTACGATATTAACGATGACTTAACCGTATCTGCAGAAGTAATAAACGCAACCGATCAACACATATTAGAGTATGCTGATGTTCGCGAACGTGTTACAGCTTTACAATCAACAGGCAGACGTTATCAAATTGGCATTACGGCTAAGTTTTAACCCTTCCAATTCCGTTATAAGTTAATCTTTTACGGTATTACACCGACAGTTGCTTGTATGAACAACTGTCGGTTCTTATTAAATATAAATGACACCAAAAAACATTTCTTAAAAGGATAAGAGATAAAAATAGTTGATTTACTAATATAACGAATTTATTATATAACAAATTCATTATGGAGAGATTGATGAAAGTTCTCTTTTTATGTACTGAAAATTCGGCTAGATCTATTATGGCTGAAGCCTTGCTAAAACATCATGGAAAAGGTAATTACGAAGTCCATAGCGCAGGCACTGAGCCGGATAGTGTTGATACAAGAACACTAGCTGCAATTAAGCATTTTGGCTTGAGAGCAGATGGATTACGTTCTAAACACCTTGATGAAGTTGCTAATATCTACTTTGATTTTGTCATTACATTATGTGATAAAGCAGCAAGAGAATGCGATAGCCGCGTAAATGGTACTAACTGCCTTGCTTGGGACTTTCCTGAGCCACGTTCACGTAAAGAGCCTAATCCATTTGAAAAAACGCTCCAAGAATTAAATGAGCGAATAAAAATGTTTTTGCTTATTCAAGAAAAACAACAGCCAGCCGCAATTACGCCAACAACTTTTTACAAAGCTTTAGCTGATGATATTCGTTTAAAAACCCTGTTAATAATCGCTGTCGAAAAAGAAGCATGTGTTTGCGAGTTAATGACTGCACTCGATGAAGAGAGTCAACCGAAAGTGTCACGACATTTAGCACAGCTAAGAAAAACAGGCATTTTATCTGATCGAAAACATCAACAATGGGTGTTTTATTCAATTAATCCAACATTACCTGAATGGATGAAACAAACAATAACCTCAACGGTTGTCAACGAACCCATGTTCATCGAAAAAGAATTAGCTCGGCTAAATAAGATGGGCGATCGCCCAACTCGTGTCGCCAGCTGCTGTAATTAAGAGGATGACAGATGGGAATATTTGAACGTTATTTATCGGTATGGGTAGCAATATCAATTGCTGCAGGTGTGGCATTAGGTATTATCTACCCACCATTATTTGAAGTGATTGCAACACTGGAAATCGCCCATGTTAATGTCATTGTAGCCATATTCATTTGGGTAATGATCTACCCCATGATGGTACAGGTTGATTTTTCAACCATCAAAGAAGTTGGCAAAAATCCGCAAGGGCTTGTATTAACTTTAGTGATCAATTGGCTTATCAAACCGTTTTCTATGGCTGCTTTAGGTTGGTTATTCTTCGAAGGCGTTTTTGCAAGCTTTGTTTCACCTGAAACCGCACAAGAATATATTGCAGGTATGATTTTATTAGGGGTTGCACCTTGTACCGCCATGGTCTTTGTTTGGTCACAACTCACCAAAGGCGATGCTAACTATACCTTGGTTCAAGTGTCTGTTAACGACATTATAATGATTTTTGCTTTTGCCCCAATTACCGCTTTATTACTTGGCGTTAATGATATTCATGTACCTTGGGGAACATTATTTATTTCGGTGGTGTTATATGTCTTGTTACCTTTAATCGCCGGCATATTGACAAGAAAACGCCTAAATCGCTCTGGTCGTGATGAAACCGCTATTACCTCGTTATTAGAAAAATTCAAACCCTTTTCTGTCATCGGCTTACTGGCAACGGTAGTACTTTTATTTGGTTTTCAAGCGAATACTATTATCGAGCAACCGTTAAATATTGTCTTAATTGCAATCCCATTAATGTTGCAAACATATGGCATTTTCATCATTGCCTACTTTATGGCTATAAAACTCAAACTAAAACACAACATAGCCGCCCCCGCCTGTTTAATTGGTACATCAAACTTTTTTGAATTAGCTGTTGCCGTTGCTATTTCGTTATTTGGTTTACATTCAGGGGCGGCACTGGCAACGGTAGTTGGGGTGCTTGTGGAAGTGCCTATCATGCTATCTCTTGTTGCGATAGTGAACAAAACTAAACATTGGTTTAATGAATAATTTCTAGAGGATAATTATGCAAACTCACCCATATGACAAATTAGTGCTTGATAACAGAGCTAGTTTTATTTTTACGCCATGTCCTGGCACAAAAGCCGTTGATTTAACAACATCAGTTGAACAGTTAAAAAACGCTGGGGCACAAGCGATTGTTACCTTAATGTATGAGCAAGAATTGATAGAAAATAACGCTGATGCACTTCCTAAAGCATGTCATGAGCTAGACGTAAAATGGTTTCAACTACCAATTTTAGATGATGATGCCCCAAATGAAGATTTCGCAGTAGCTTTTAAAACTCACCTTAGTGAACTGCTCTCTATTTTACGCACTCAAGGCACCATCGCCGTACATTGCAAAGGTGGTTCAGGACGCACCGGCTTAGTGATTAGTTTGTTGATGTTTGAACTCGGTTATAACAAAAAAGACATCATCAAACGCGTACAAGAAATTCGTCCAAAAACACTGACGAACCCAACACAACTTTCATTTTTTAATGAGTTTCAACAAGTAGGAGCTTAAAAATGGCAATTAAAATAGGTATTAATGGCTTTGGCCGTATGGGGCGTTTAACCCTCAGAGCGGCTTTTGACTGGCAAGAAGTAGAATTTGTGCAAATTAACGATCCTGCTGGCAATGCTGAAACCCTTGCGCACTTGTTAAAGTATGACTCAGTGCATGGTATTTGGCCGCAAGATGTTACTCATAATGACGCTAATGTAATTATCAATGGTCAAGCAATTACGGTTACTCAGAATAAACTGATCAGCGAAACTGATTGGTCAGGGTGTGATGTTGTTATTGAAGCGTCTGGTAAAATGAAAAAAACATCATTGTTACAAGGTTACTTAGATCAAGGTGTTAAAAAAGTAGTCGTAACGGCACCAGTGAAAGAAGAAGGTGTGCTAAATGTGGTTATAGGTGTTAACGATCACCTTTATGATGTTAACCAACACGCTATTGTTACAGCGGCATCTTGCACCACCAATTGTTTAGCGCCTGTAGTAAAAGTGCTACAAGAAAATATTGGCATTAAACATGGTTCAATGACCACTATCCACGATATCACCAATACCCAAACTATACTGGATGCACCACATAAAGATTTACGTAGAGCACGTGCTTGTGGCACGAGTTTAATTCCTACTACTACCGGCTCTGCAACCGCTATTACCCATATTTTCCCTGAACTTAAAGGTAAACTCAATGGTCATGCGGTGCGTGTACCATTAACAAATGCATCAATTACCGATTGTGTCTTTGAACTTGAACGTTCAACAACGGTTGAAGAAGTTAACGCTTGGATGAAAGCTGCCGCTGAAGGTGAGTTAAAAGGGATTTTAGGCTATGAAGAAAAGCCGCTAGTTTCTATTGATTACAAAACAGACCCTCGTTCAAGTATTGTTGATGCACTTTCAACTATGGTCGTTAATGGTACCCAAGTGAAATTGTATACCTGGTATGACAACGAGTGGGGCTATGCCAATAGAACGGCGGAATTGGCTCGCAAAGTTGGTTTATCAATAAAGGATAATTAAACATCATGAAGCGCTCGGCATCATTATCAGCTGACATTAAGCAATACCTTGTTGTAACAGGGAACTATTGGGCATTCACTCTAACAGATGGCGCACTACGAATGTTAGTGGTGCTGCATTTTCATGCATTAGGTTATAGCCCACTTAGCATTGCTATGCTGTTTTTATTTTATGAAATCTTTGGTGTCGTCACTAATTTGGTAGGCGGTTTCTTAGGTGCTCGCTTAGGGCTAAATAAAACCATGAACATTGGCTTAGCCATTCAAATTATTGCCTTGTTGATGTTAGCAGTTCCTGCTGAATGGCTTACCGTAATTTATGTCATGATCGCACAAGCACTTTCTGGTATTGCCAAAGACCTAAATAAAATGAGCGCCAAAAGTTCAATTAAAACTTTGGTCTCATCAGGACAAGAAGGAACATTGTTCAAATGGGTTGCGGTGTTAACCGGCTCTAAAAATGCGTTAAAAGGCGTTGGCTTTTTCTTAGGTGGCTTACTCCTAACCTTACTAGAGTTTAAAGGTGCTATGATACTGATGGCTGCTGTGTTAACACTTGTCTGGTGCTATAGCCTGTATGCCTTAAAAAATGATTTAGGCAAAGCCAAAAATAAACCTAAGTTCACCGACATTTTTTCAAAGAGCCGCTCAATAAATATTTTGTCGGCCGCGAGATTATTCTTGTTTGGTGCGCGCGATGTTTGGTTTGTTGTTGCACTGCCAGTATTTTTGTCACAAGTCTTTGATTGGGGTCATTGGACAGTCGGCGGCTTCTTAGCACTTTGGGTGATCGGTTATGGTATTGTGCAATCGGTGGCACCAAAACTTATCAACTTCAAAGAAAACCTATCACCAGCAAAAGAAACGGTAAAATGGGCCAGCTTACTAGCGCTAGTAACCTTAGGTATTTCATTATCCTTGTATTTTAATTGGGAAGTAAAAACTGTGCTGATCAGTGGATTAATGGTGTTTGGAGTGTTGTTCGCTATTAATTCTTCGTTACATAGCTACCTGATTGTCAGCATGGCTGATGCTGATGCGGTTTCTTTAGATGTTGGCTTTTATTATATGGCAAATGCAATGGGACGCTTAATTGGAACCGTTTTATCGGGTTGGGTATTTCAGCTTTACGGCTTAGCTGCTTGTTTAGCAATATCTTTTGTCTTTATTGCGCTAGCCGCTGTTATTTCAGTTCGCTTACCATACGTACCAACACAAAAATAATGCCACAAACAACGAGCAGCTTGATAACCTGTCATTCGTTTAAGTAAAGTTTTGTAACTATTCATAGCTCAGGTAATACTAAAGAACCTGTGCTATGAATAATAACTACGTTATATTTGATTGAAATGCACCCAATTATGGAGAAGGTAGAGCAACGCAGGAGCAGTTGTCGAAAATAACCACATTACATCGTTTACGCACTTTTCTGAAATGTCGTTGTTAGCACAAAAATCATACACAAAAAGTCAATATTCTATAATGAAGCAATTAAAAATAGCATATAGCTGCCCCACCAAATACAGACTTTTCTATTGTCGCTTTTTTCTAGGGTGTCGCCTGAGTTAATGAGGTTTGGCTAATTAATAACGACATCCGCATTAGTTCATCATAAACGTAAAGCCCTTTATCATATAAGCTATGTTCACCTAACAACGACCTTGACTCCCATCAGCACGATATAAAGGTCACCGTAAACCCTCATCTTTAGCCCTTTACAACGGGTTTGTTCTGTTTTACCAAAAAACTATACATAGTATAAATAAAAACATATTATGTTTCAGCTTTTTTAAACTCAATAACAATTTACGATCAATTTTTACTAAAATTATTTAAAAGGTGACTTAATGACTCTAATAACTAAATCTAAGTTCATAAAACTCAATGCTAAAGTGGCTTTGCTACTTACGCTGTTCGCCTGTGGTGCTGTTAAAGTTTTGGCTAATGAACAACCGGCAAAACTATTTACAAATTTACCAGCGAACTGCCCAACACCTGATGCTTTTGCAATTGCTCCAGATAACACGCTAACTTTATCATGTCCAAACTTTGCCAATAATAAATTACAAGGGGAATTGTTTTCATTAACAGCTGATGGCCAAGTAAGTCATTTATTAACCGTGCCAACACTTAACTTATCAAATAAAGCAAACCCTATGGGTATTGCTTATGATGATAAAGGCGCTCTATATGTAGCGGATTCGCGTGGTATAAAACATGGCCGGATACTTAAATTAACTTTTGATCCCCAAGATAAAAAGAAATTACTAAATACGGAAGTGATCGCCTCTGGTGTTAACCCAAATGGTCTTAGATATCATCAAGGTGCGATTTACATTACCCAGTTGAACATGCCAAAAGTTAAAAGTGCCCATACCACGAGTGCTATTTATCGTTTTGATGAAAGTTCGCGTAACTTGAAAATGTTAAATACACTTGAAGACAAAGAAATAATATTCTCAGTTGAAACCTTAAACCCTAACGTTAACTTTGGTTTAGATGGCTTAGCTTTTGGTCCTGATGGTAATTTATACGCTGGCAACTTGGGCGACAGTGAAATTTATAAATTAATATTAAACAATAATGGCAAGCTAGTTTCTTCTTCTGTTTATGCTAAGTTAGACAATAACGCCCGCATTGATGGCATGGCATTCGATGAACAAGGTAATCTTTACTTAGCTGGCTTTGGTCAAAACCAAATATTTAAAGTCGACCAACAGCAAAAAATAGTAAAAATTGCTGACTACCCAGATAACGACGGCTCAGATGGCCAAATAGATCAACCCGCAGATTTAATAGTCTTTGAAGGAAAATTGATTATCTCAAATTTCGATTTAATGACCAATAATGGTTTACGCAATACTAAACATAGTAAGCCATATACACTGTCTTTTATCGAACTAAATTAGAATATACAACCAAAATATATTGAGTGCTTTGAATGTTCAAGATAAGGGATTATCGCCACATTACAAAGCCCTTTTTGAAGCACAAATCGTTTATTTTGGGTAATTACCAATAAGCCAAATTCTTTTGGTACTGATAAATATTAATAATAAAGCGTACTACCTGAGGGGAACAGGTAGTACGTTTATTCCCTTAATTATTAAACGAATCTACTTAAAATGTAAATTTAGCGCCAATATTATACCGAGCACCAAATTGCTCTAAACTAATTAACTGATCAGCAAAACGACCGTGTTGTCTGGTTGTTTCATTGGTAATGTTAAGACCCTCAATAAAAATAGATACACTATCATTTACTTCGTAACTCGCATTTAAATCCCATTGTCCGTACGCTTCAGTAAAAGTTGGCTCACCACCTCGTTGTGGTTGATGCATTGCCCATAAAAAATCATCTCGCCAGTTATAAGCAATACGTACTTGTAAACCGTCTTTATCATAAAAGCCAATAAGGTTAGCTGAATCGCTTAATCCCGGTAAGGCAAATGAACTTTCAATATCATAAAGATCTAGTTCAGCGTTACCATTAACGAATGTTAAATTGGCAATAGCGCCAAAACCAGAATTACCAAATAAATGTTGAGCATTAAGTTCCCAACCATTAATTTCAGCATCTTCTAAATTACTAGGTGTTGATATTAAAAAGTTAATAGCGGGATCTTCAGCTGATGAAAAACAATCAGGGTTACCGCCAGGTACTTCACTTGGACAACCTGCTTGTTCAATAATACTAGGATCACGAAGTGGCTGGCCATTTATGTCTGGTAATGTTCCCTCTACCGTACTTTCACCTATAAAGTTTTCAACATATTTTTGGAAAAAACCAACTGAAGCATAGCTACCTTCGTCGTAGTACCATTCTAATGACAAATCAATATTATTTGACTCTAACGGTACTAAATCAGTGTTACCCACAGAAGCACTAAATGGACCATTTGGTCTCGCATCTATTGTTGTAGACGGGAACATTGAGGATAAATCAGGACGACTTAACGTAGTACTATAAGATAAACGTGCAATAACATCGTCTGTAACATCAATACTTAAATCGATATTTGGTAATACCCTTGTGTAATCCGATTTTTCACTTACTGCAAATAAATCTTTTTCTGTAATTTCGCCAAATCTACCCGCGGTATTAACATAATTTAAATGTTCAATTCTACGTTGTAATGAAACCGCTTCAACATCGGTTGACTCCCAACGTAAACCAATATTAAATTGAAATGGTATGTTATTAAATTCACTTTCAACATCAAATGTTACATACGCTGATAGTGTTTCTTCCCCTACATTATTAAAAGTCGGTTCAGCTTCACCACCGTACAACCCTTGATTTTTGGTAAGCGCTAAAGCCTCTAGTGCACTGTAATTAGACAACAATGGAAACAAGTTTTCATTTCCACCCATTTCACTACCAAAGCCTTCACTGGAAGCAAAGTTTAGGTCTAATGTAGAAATATCTGTTGGTACAAACTCAACCGTACGGCGCCTTGTCGTATCAATTTGATAGTCTGTTAACGATAGGCCAAAATTAATAGCAGCTAACGCACCATTTTCTCCATTTATCCACTGGCCATCAAATTGGAATTGCTGAATATTATTTTCAATTTCTAAGCCACGTAATTGATAAAGATCAAAATCAACATTTTCAGCAGAAAATGCATTTTGTCCCGGTAGATCTGTCGGTAAAAACGAAACATCTGGACGACCTGTTGGGCTGGTAATATAACTAACATCTACTCCGCCACGATCAGCAATGCCATCACCGTTGGTATCATTAACCCGTGGATTTTTTAGATTAATAATCGTTTCAGAGTTTTGACCATCTGGTTGAGAATGAGACGTTGAATTATGATAATCAAAGGTTAAATTTAGTGTTTCTGTAGCTTGCCATTCAAGGTTAACCCCAACAGAGTCATTTTCGGTTTCAGTTAAAAAGTGAAATGCCCAAAAGTTTAATTCATCATCAACTCTGATCGGATTAGTTACTGTACCGTCAGCATTAGCATCTCCTCCCGTGTCACCATCAAACCAAAAACTAGTTCTATTAGTATTATTGATTTCTTTAAAGCGTGAAAAGGTATAATCAACTGTGCCGGTGATCACATCATTAGGTGAAAACTGCATCACTAATTGACCATTTTGACGCTTACGTTCCATATCTTGTGTATCAACATCAATAGTAAGTGGTGCCCAGTGTGTTCCGTTCGGGTTTAATGTGCGATCAATACCACTGGTATCAACATTAGAACCTCGGCCAGGAACCCAACCTTGAGAGCCAACTCTTTCTTTACGGCTATGTCGTTCAGCATGTGATAATGAAGCTAAAATACCTAATGTGCCATCTAAAAAGGTATTACTGACCATAGCTGATATTTCAGGAGTTACGCTATCACCTTTTTCGACACTGGTATCAATAACAGCTTTGGTTGAAGCTACCGCTTTAAAACCGTCATAATCAAATGGTTTAGCTGTTTGAATATTAATAGTTGCGCCTATACCACCTGAAGTAATATTCGCTTTACCGGTTTTATGAACCTCTACCCCAGACACACTTTCCGCAGCAACTTCTCTAAAGTTAAAGCTACGATCAATGCCATTTTCAAGTAATGTTGAAGAAGTTGGCATTTGTCTATTATTTAACGTAACTAAGTTAAACGTTGGACCAAAACCACGAACCGATACTTGATTACCTTCATTATTAGCGCGATCTATAGATACACCGGTAATTCGCTGAAGTGACTCAGCCAAGTTTGTATCAGGAAACTTACCAATATCTTCAGCAGTAATGGCATCAACAACACCACTTGAGCTGCGCTTAATATTAGAAGCACTGATAAGTGAGCCTCTAATACCCTTTACTTCAATTACTTCTATCTTATTATCAGCGTTTTGTGTTTGTTCTTCTGCAATAGCTATCGCTGGAAAATTTAAACCCAGCATTGCTACAGCTGCTGCAACTTTATTTGGTTTAAATTGTGCGTTAAGAATCTTCATGCTTATTCCTTTTAATCTTTCATTATTATTGTGTTATTAAATCGAATGATATTTATCCTGATATAACACAAGAAAACGATCACTTATCGATCAACAAAACAAATATTGCACACAATCTAAATTAGATCAACCATCGAAAACCACAAAAAAGGGAATTATAAAAATATATTAGCCGTGTTATAACTGAAACATTAGAAAAACAACCAATAAAAAACACATAAGCATCTGTTTTTTATTGGTTAAATAAATAAGGAAAGATTATTGGAATGAATAATAAAAGCTATAAAACAATCTATGAATTATTTCGTATATACATCAACATAATCGTTATAATGTTATTTAATGCTATGTATTTTGTTCAAAAGTGAACGGTTGCTTTCTAGTCCAGAAAGGTACTTTGCTGTTAATCGCTGATTTTCATTATAATTATTTACCGCGGCTTCCTGTGCTTTAATCGAAAGAACTAAATCATCTAATTGCGTTTTAAATCCCATACCACATAAAATATATTGATAACTTGCTGAGGGAAAAACTTCACAACGGTCAAAGTCATAATGCCAAGGTGCTTGGTGTTGCCATGACTCTAAAAGTTGTTTTAACGAATTTGGAATAGTATGAGGTAAACGATTATCTAGCCAAAACTTACTATCTGAACGAACGCTAAGTACATAATGTAACTTTAAAAAATCAATAATCCGTTGCCATCGATAAATAAAACGTTCATTAAAACGTTTTTCTAAATTGTTCATCGCCATTCTAGACCTTGGCAGTTGCTCCGCAATCATTGACGCAGCTTGCTCCACTAAAGCAAGTGCAGATGCCTCAAGCGGTTCAATAAAACCCGCAGACAAGCCAATTGCTACACAGTTATGTTTCCAGAATTCTTTTCGGTGGCCTGGTTCAAATTGAATTTTCCTAAAAGATAATTCATCTATTTTTTTGTGTGTGGCTGATAAATATTTTAAGAGCTGACTTCTAGCTTCATCATCTGAAATGTATTTACTTGCATAAACATAACCAACCCCTTTACGGGAAAAAAGACCAATATCCCAGATCCAGCCGGCATCTTGCGCGGTAGATAATGTTGTAGAACTGATATCAGTATTTTCATCACTATATGGAACTTGTACTGCTAATGCACTATCGATAAACAAGACATCTTTCTTAGAAATAAAGGGCACCTGATAGTGCTCTCCTAATAAAAGAGATTTAGTGCCTGTACAGTCAATAAATAAATCACCTTCAATATCTCCATTACTTGCTGTTTTAATGGAATTTATATCAGCCCCCTGCTGACCATTAACCGATATAACATCATCAACAATATGCTCAACATTTAAATTTTTAATACAGTGTTGTTGTAAATATTTAGCAAATAAACCGGCATCTAAATGATAGCCATAATTACAAACAGTAGAGAATTCTGGTGTAGTAATCTGCTTTGGTGCTAAAGATAATTCGGAAATAACCTGCTGAGGCGTTACAATTTCAGCAAACGGCATCCCATGATCATTTAACATCCAATGCTCTGCTAAATTGGTTTTTATATAATCAATAGGAAGGGAAAAAGGATGGTAGTAGTAGTCACCCGTTTGTCCTGTATTCCATCCGACAAACTTTGAACCTTGCTTAAAACTCACATTACATTTTTGAATAAAATCAAACTCTGAAATACCCATTTTTGACAAAGTTTGTCGCATTGTTGGCCAAGTACCCTCGCCAACACCAATAGTTGCAATATTCGCAGATTCAATTAACGTTACTCTAAATTTATGAGCTGCATATTTTTCTTTAATGGTCGCGGAAATTATACCTGCAGTTAACCAACCTGCAGTGCCACCGCCAACAATAACAATGTTGAACGCCGAGTTAGACATATATCCCCTTAGATATATAGGCTAATACCGAAAGATATTAGCCTATATAAAACCTTAATATTTATTCATTTTAAAATAAATGAATTAAAATGATGCTCTTAAACCAATGGCATAACGGCTACCAAAATCTTCAGCCGCTAAAAATTGGTTCTCAAATCGACCATGTCGATGAGCTGTAGCTTCCAATATATTTAGTCCTTCTAAAATAACAGTAAAATTGTCGTTAATGTCATAACTTACACTTAAATCTAATTGACCATAAGCTTCGGTAAATATTGGTTCATTGCTACTATGAAACTGACTTGTTTTTAACAAAAAGTCATCACGCCAGTTGTATGCTAAGCGAGCTTGTAAACCATCTTTATCGTAAAAAGCGACTAAATTAGCTGAGTCACTTAAACCCGTTAACGCAACTGTTTGATCAAATGAATAAATATCATATTCAACACTTCCATCAACTACAGTAAAGTTAAATTGACCACCAAATCCGCTGTTACCAAAAAAGTGTTGTATAGCAATCTCCCAACCATCTATTTGCGCATCTTCTAAATTACTGGGTGTTGTTACCTCAAATTCAATTTCAGGATCAGAGGAATTCGCTAAACAGGCAGGGTTTGAAACAGGATCAGGACAGCCCGGTCGAGGATTTGCTGAAGGGTCTCTCAGCGGCGTGCCATCAGCACCATTGATAGTACGAAAATCCGTTGTTGTACCAATAAAGTTATTCACATATTTATTAAAATAACCAATCGAAGCATAACTTCCTTCGTTGTAATACCACTCAAGAGATAAATCTAAGTTATTAGAACTATAAGGTAATAAATTTGGATCTCCTTGTGTTGCATTGAAAGGTCCGCCTGGTCTTGTATTTGTGATACGAGTAGCTGGTGCAATCGCCGTAACATCACTACGTGTTAGTGTACGACTATATGAAAATCTACCAACTAAATCGTCAGAAAATTCCAAGCTAATGTCTAAATTTGGCAGAAATTCTGTGTAGCCGCCAGTTAATGTATCAATCGTTGCTCCACCATCGGCAGGGAAAGTTTGTCTTATTTCTTCTACAGTTAAATAAGCTAAATTTTCAGGCAAAGTCACTGTAGAAGATGCTGTAACATCAGTATGTTCATAACGAACCCCCATATTTATGTTCACGGGAATATCATTAAACTCACCTTCAAAATCTAAAGAAAGATAAGCATGTAATGTTTCTTCATTTATGCGGTTAATATTTACCGGATCTTCTGTAACTAAATTACCATCAGTAATAGCACTATTTACTAGCTGAGGATCAACATTAAATTGCAATGGAAAAAGGTTATTTCCATTACTAAAGTTTTTTCCAACGGTTGAAGGGGTAAAAGACAACCCAAAATCATTAACATCTAAAGCATTAGTGATAACACTAAAGCCAAAACGTCTTCCGGTGTCAAATTGATAATCGGTATTACCTATACCAAAATTAACATTAGCTAACGCACTATCGTTTTGATTTACCCAAACGCCATCAAACTCCCATTGTTTAATATTATTCTTAACCTCATAACCACGTACCACTACAACATCACCATCAATATGCTCTAATGAATAAGGATTGTACTCATTAGGAATAGGTCCTGGTGCCGTACCGGCTTCAAATGTTGATGATGGATTGGCAATAACACTAGGAACTTCAGCACCTGTAAAATTTAAACCTATATCAACATAACGCGCATCAGGTGGTGTACTAATAACGGTGGTAAATTCACTAATTTCACCACTTGGTTGAGTTTCAGATGTGGAATCATGATAATCAAAAGCAAGATTTAAACTATCATTGACTTGCCAATCAATATTTAAGCCTATAGAGTCATTTTCAGTTTCAACAACTTGATGTGTTGCTGTAAAATTTAATCTATGGTTTTTATGGCGAGGATTTATAACTGTGCCATTTGAGTCAACTTCACCAATTGTATTTTCATCAGAATCAAACCAAAATCCAGTTAACACTCGGTCAATCGATTCATCAAAACGAGCACCGGTGTAATCAAGTGTAACTGTAACATCATCTGTTGGTGCATACTGTAAAACGGCTTGAATATTGTCTCGCTCACGCTCGTGATCACCATACTCAACCGCAAAGTTTCTCGGCACCCAGAAAGTCCCGCCTGGATTTTTGGGATTGCTTATGCCCGAAGAATCTATACCGGTATAAGTTGTGCCATTATCTGGTAACCAACCATCATTGACGACCGACTCTTTACGGCTATCTCGTTCTGAATGTGAATATGCGACCAAAAAACCTAACATACCATCAGCAAAAACATTACTATATAATCCAGTAAGTTCTGGCGTAATGTCACTTCCTTTAACATTACTTGTATCCATAATCGCTTTTGTCCCAAGCGAAATCTTTCGTTCACCTAAATTAAAAGGTTTTGCCGTTTGTAAATCGATTGTTGCACCAATGCCACCACTTGCCACATGTGCTTTACCTGTTTTATGTACTTCTACACCCGAAACCACTTCCGAAGCGATATGTTGAAAATTAAAAGCACGATTAATTCCTATATCAGTATCTAATGTCTGTGACTTAGGCATGGCTCGACCATTCAAAGTAACCATGTTAAATGTAGGACCAAAACCACGAACCGATACTTGGTTACCTTCATTATTCGAGCGGTCAATTGACACCCCTGTAATTCGTTGAAGTGACTCTGCTAAGTTAGTATCTGGAAACTTACCAATATCTTCTGCAGTAATAGCATCAACGACACCACTTGAGCTTCGCTTAATATTAGAAGCGCTGATAAGAGAACTTCTAATACCTTTTACTTCAATTACTTCTATCTTATTATCAGCGCTTTCAGGCTGATCTTCTGCAAAAGCTATCCCTGGTAAATTTAAACCTAGCATTGCTACAGCTACTGCAACTTTATTTGGTTTAAAGCGTGCGTTAAGAATCTTCATGCTTATTCCTTTTAATCATTCATTATTATTGTGTTGTTAAATTGAACGATATCCACCTTGATATAACATAATAAAAGGTTATTTATCGAACAACAATGCAAATATTGCACACAATTTATATTAGATCAACCATCTTTTAATTTATATAGATAAACCAAATATCATTATTTGTCCGCAATATTATTAAGAATTGAGCTTTTATAATGGTGTTTTTATTAAGGTTATTAGCTAAAGAAGATTTTTTATTAGCAAATTTATGTTAATATTTTTTCTTTTTATCAATAATTAATTTTATGACAGACACTCAAGATTTAACTTTATCGTCGCCACTCTTTTCTGACGATGAGTCTATTTATACGAAGATACTTAAAGATATTGCCAATGGTGTGTTCTTAGCTGGTGATAGGTTAGTAACCACTAAATTGTCTGAAAAGTATAATACGAGTGTTAACCCAATACGTGAGGCGTTAAAGCAATTACAAGGCGAAGGCTTTGTCACTGTAAGTCAAAATAGTGGTGCGAGAGTAACCAAATTTGAATACAGTACCATGCGCGATGTCTTTGAAATTTTGCAATTGCTCGATCCTTATTTAATGGAATGGTTTGTTTTAGAACATACTAATGACGATAAAAAAAGGTTGTACGAAATACTTAAGCAAATGGAGAATATTGCTGAAGGTGATCACCTTGCCTTTCGTAACCTAGATACGCAATTTCATTGGTCTATGTATAAGCTTCACTATAATAAAAGTGCAATAGAGTTGTGGCGACAAAAACGTTTAGTATTGCAAATTATGCATGCTAATTTGCCCATCAGCCAAGCCCGCGCTGAACAAAGCTTAAAAGAGCATAGAGAAATATTATCAGCACTAGAAGATCGAGATCTCGATAAAACTATTTCGATACTAAAACAACATATATCAAGTAGTGGTAAATATTGGTCACGACAAAGCTAAGATTAAAATTAAGGTCAACACCATTTAAGTAAATGATGTTGACCCTCTGACTTGCAAATAATTAAGCGATTAACGACTTAACATAGGCAGCAATCTCTGCATCTTGACAATTATCAAAGAAAGCTTTTTGAAAACGTTCGCCGCCCACAGCCGTAGCAACTAGTGCTTGATCGAGTGATTTTAACGAGTCAACTAAACTGTCTTTAGCCATGGCGCTTTTCACTTGTGTTAAAATACTCGCGTTTTGTTGCTGTGGTGCCGCACGTTCTAATGGATAACCTTGACCGCGTTCACCAGTAGTAAATGCTTTTTCAAACATATAACGAATGTTTAATTCAGCGCCCCAGCCAAACCCTTTTGCAAAGGCTAATGCAATAGCATTACCGTTATTTACTTGGTTAAACAAAAAGGCATCGGTAGGTTCTAAACAGTAACCACAAAATACCCCTGGGTGTGCGTTCAAAGACATCATTGCCCCTTGCCCGGTACCACAACCCGAAACGACAAAATCAGCCGCTTTTGAATTTAGTAAAATACTGGCCTGAATACCTAAGTGAATATAAGTTAGGTGATGATCATTTTCATCACTCATGCCAACGTTAAAAACCTCATGACCAAGTGGTTTTACAACGCTTTCTAATTCACCTAAAACGATTGAGTTTTTGCCCGCTTGGCTGTTTTCCATCATTAATGCGATTTTCATTTTTTGCTCCGAAATTATTACGACGATAAGTTAAATATAAATATTAAATAAAATCTTTACGCATAGGCGTAAAATTATCAATTAGAATACCAGCTTCTAAACAAATACAACCATGTTCTATCTTTGGCTTACAGTACAGAATATTACCTACATGTATTTTTACTTTTATAGCAAGCTAAAATAATAGCTTACAAAAAATTAGATCTTAGCATGTAAAGACCAATAACGTTTAAAAGCTGACAGGGATTTAACACAATATATATAAGTTAACTGAAAAATGGTGAAGTTGCGAGGGACAAAGAATATCTGAATTGTGGGGAATATAAGAGGGAAATTAGTATTTGCTAACATTTATTCTTTAAATGAAATTTAGTCGTTGTAAAAAATGGCAACTTTAAAATATTCTCCTACATTTTAATCAAAACAGGGTTAAGCCACAAAAAGTAGCTTAACCCTGTATTTTATTTAGCCTTATTTAAACGCTTTGTTATAACGTTTTGAATAAATAGTGCTATTAAACTCTTTTGCAGCTTTAACCATTTCTGGATAAGGAATATCCGTTGTCGAAACAAAGCCAACATTATAAGGTTCGCCATCAAAAGCTCTACCTGTAATTGGAGAGTCTAAATATTGGAACCAATGAGCACCTACCATGTTTTTATGGCGGGCAACACTTTTCATATACTCTTGATACATTTTAGCGCGATCTGTTTGATCACTTGCCATCACAAGCCCAGGGTGAAATAAACCGGTATCACTCATAGCGCCAATGTGGAATTCACCGATAACAGTTGGTAAATCAATTTCATTAAGGAAATCCCATTGATGTGGCTGAACACCTTCTTCGTAAATATTAAAACTTAATACATCTGAATATTTTACTGACGCTTTAATGGTTTCTTTTGGCATACCAAAGTTAGCCATTCTTGCACCCATATATAAGTGGTTTGGTAATGCGGCAGCTAAAGTATCATGTACTACTTTAAAATATTGCTCTGACAGCATTTCCAGCATGTGTGAAAGATCATTGACTGTTTTGGTTGTATACGATTTAGCCTCTACGCCAGCAGAAACTTCATCCCATGAAGATAGTGATAATTGCCAAGCTTGGTTAAATTTCTCAATAGTTTGATATTGCGATTTCAAATAGTCAGTAAATACTTTTTTCGCTGGGCTGTCATCATCACTTCTTGTTAAAGTACTAATGATCACACCATATTTAACTTGTGGTGTCCCCGTTGGAAAGCCCCAACTTTTTTCATTATCAATAAAGACACCAGCACACCAAGGTGAGCCTTTGATTTCTTCGGCAATAACATCAATTGTAATTTTGGCACGATTTGCAAATTCAGCATCAAAAGGATCTGGTAACGGTGCCCAAACATCATGCTCAGATTTTAACGTTTTAAAGTCGCCAATAATCCAACCGTTAGCAAAATATGGCACTTTTTCATTGGTATAAAAAGCAGGATCAACCCAGTTACCAAACGAGGTAAAGCCCCAGTTGTTCATACGTTCAAGAGTCACCTCTTCCCACTTTCTAATGTAGTCGTCAGTAACACCGTTACCGTAACGACGCTCTAAATTAGCACGATAAAAACTAAACGTTTCACCTGAAGTAACAGGCCCTTTGTGTACAGAGCGTCGGTAACTATAATGTTTGGCTAATGGCTCATCGTAATCCGGTAACCATGAAAACATGTTATGTCTTAACTCAGATGAAATATAACGGGTTTTCATTACTTCATCTGAAACGTTGACTATGCCAATAGAATCTTCAGGAGTAACTTCATTTGGGTCAACATAACGTACGGCATCATCATGGAAGTCAACACCTGTAATGGTTGTAGTGTTGGCCATACGAACATTAGCAACACCGTGCGAGAAGAATAAATACCCTTCTGGATCTACCATCCACCATTGATCGTCAACTTTTTGCGTACGGAAATAACCTGTTGCTTCAAATTTAGGACCGCTTTTCCAGCCACCAAATCGCGAGCGATCTTTCATTGGGCCTTCCGCTTTTAATTGCGCCAGCTCTTTATCTGCAGCCGCTCTTAACGCTTCGGCTGAATTTACTTTAATAGGAAATGACTGTTTCGCGTTTTGTCCAAACTCATCAACAATATGATGTAAATAATCATTGTTATAAGTAGGGTTTTTCTTCAAACGAATATTATCAATGCTAACTTGTTTGTCTGCTAAAGTGCCGCGAACCAAAAATGACAGTTCATTTACTTTGCTTAAGTCCATATCTTTTGTGCCATAGCGCCAGACAAACATTTTGTCGTCTGTTTGCCACGGTACCGGGTTATCTCTGATCCCTGTTTGGGTATCAATAAATTTACCGCTAAGCACTACAAAATAGGTACCTGACTCACCTGGTGCAATATTCACCGCATAGTTTGCCGAACCTGTACGAGTACCGGCCGCAATATTATCGGGATCTTCCGAATAAGCTAACGACAAATATAACTGCACTGATTCAGTACCGGTATTTTTGGCATCAAGCGCTAAGTGAATTTCATTTTCTGAAAAATCCCATGCTTTTTTAGGCTTTAAAGACACTGATGAAACATAACTGTCTTTTGAAAAATCAATTAATATATTACCCGCATTATTTTTATGCTGATGTTCAAACGTTGCTCCTTGAGCAACAATATCTAATGATAATTCGGCTTGATCAAAATCATTAATCACTGTGGTTTGTGATACTTTTTTACTTGCTGGATCAACAGCTTTAGCATCATTTTTGTCATTACAGCCTGTTAACATAACAAAAACAAAGCTACCAATTAAGGCCACTGTTTTTGTGCTGATAACACCTTTGTATTTAGTTGTTTTTTTACTCATTTTTCCCCAACCTTAGTTTATTAATATGCACTCAAAGCAAAAACACCGAGCAGATGTTTTATGCTTTTACGTGCTAGTATTCATGAATAACCGTTTTCCTGTAGCTATCCATTCTATGCATTGCTTTTCCTTCATATTCACGTTTTAACTGCCATAGCGGACGCTCTAACGTTAATTCCCAGTCAAATATTTTTTTGTAAAGTGCTCTTACTTTTTCAGGGTATTTATAAGCAAGGTTATGTAACTCACTTTGATCTTGAGCCAAGTTGTATAACTCGGCTGGTCTATCTGGATAACGTAGTAATTTCCAATCGCCTTCTCGTACAGCAGCACGTACTTCTTTTTTCCAAAAAAGTCGTTCATGTGGTGCGTTTTTATTTTTTCCTTGCACATAAGGAAGTAAATCTACGCCATCAAGTTCGTCAGTTTTCTTCACCGTGCCACCCGCAGCAGTGATAAATGTCGGTAAAAGATCGAGTGTGCTGATCGGCTGATGATACGTGGTATTAGCTAATACTTGAGCAGGCCAACGCATGATAAAAGGAACACGAATTCCACCTTCTAAATGATTTGCTTTAGTGCCGCTTAATGGAAAATTTACTGAGGCATTGGTATCAGATGGGCCACCATTGTCATTGGTATAAATAACTAAGGTATTATCTGCTAAGCCAAGCTCTGCTAATTTATCAGTAACTTTACCCACGGCACGATCCAGTGCAATGGTCATGGCGGCAAGTTCACGTCGTTTCCCAGTAAGTCCTTTAACTTTAGCTAAATCATCAGGATGTGCTTCCATTGGTGTATGTACGGCATTAAACGAGACAAAAGCGAAAAACGGCTTGTTTTGATGTTTTTCAATAAAAATATTGGCCTGTTCAGCTAGAAAATCCGTCATGTACTGTTTTGATTCCCGGTAATCACCAAAACCATACTCTAGTTTTTGACTAACCGTATATGTAGGTAATTCACCTTCTACATATTCAAAATAACTTCTTGCGCCAGTCCTAAAACCAACAAATTCATCAAAACCTCGTTTTAACGGGTGGTATCTATCAGCATCACCTAAATGCCATTTGCCAAAAATTCCTGTTGTATAGCCAAGCGCTTTTAATCGATCAGCGATGGTTATTTGGTCAAGCGGCAATCCCATATCATCATGATCTAAGCCTGATTTACTCATATAACCCGGCACGTTGTTTTCTTCAAAACCAAAACGTTGCTGATACTTTCCGGTCATTAAACCTGCACGAGAAGGACCACAGACAGCAGCGGTAACATAAGCCTGAGTAAATTTAACGCCTTGCTTAGCTAACTTATCAATATTAGGTGTTTGAAAATGTTGTTTACTTTCTTTATTTTGCTTTTGAAAACTAAAGTCACCATATCCGGCGTCATCAGAAAATAAAAAAACAATATTTGGCTTATTTTCATTAGCCAAAACAGAACCTGTAGCGATAGCAAATAGTAGCAACAACGGTGGTAATGTTTTCATTATTAAGTTCTTTTCAATTGAATGATTATTGGTTTGGGTTTAACTAAGACGCTGCCTTTTTAAATTGATCAGTTTTTGAACATGCCCCATTGACGCTAATAATAAATAACAGGCTTGCAAGTAACCTTTATTGTTAAGCTCACATAGTTGTTCCGCTGTTAAACTTTTTAGCTTGTCTTCATTAATGGTGTATATACCGTCAAAACGTTTTTGTTCTTCACCAATAAAGTTCACACTTAATTGAATTGACTCAATTAAATCGTAATCTGCCAATGTTTGGATGAAAGCTTGTGTCCGAACAATCCCATTCATTAGGGTTGATAACATGCTGTTAATTTCTTGCATAAATGCTGTGCTGTTCCCAGCTTCGTCAAACAAGCGTTCACCGCTGCTTTCTTGCACTCGCGTATTCGCCATATTGATGGTGATCACGGTATTGTCAGCGCTTGGCTGTTCACCGTTGGCACTGTTAACTGAAACATGAAATGGTTGTCTTCTAATATGTAAAGGCAGGTAATTAGCTTGCCATGTATTCCCTTCAAGGAATAAGTTTTCTCCAGCCTCAAAGCCTAATAAGGCATGTAAACCAAACTGGCCTGTATCGTTGTCTTTGATCAAACATACCGGATATTCCAGCATTAACTTATTTAACTCTTCGGCTATCACTGGTACCAAATGAATATTTTCACCGTACACAGCACCCCGTTCGGTAATGATGCGAGTATTGCGGTGAGTGTCATTATTCAAAATTGTGAAGTTTGTCATCTTAATGCCCCTATTTGGCTACACACGTTGTAAACCGTATTGATGAATTTTATTGAGCAGCGCTCGATTACTCAGCAAGCTTGAAGTTAAACGCTGAGTTTCTTGATAGTTTTTCTCAAATGCCGCGTTAGCCATGGCATTACTTTGCTCAGACAAACCAAAAGCATTAGCTTGAGTTTTAAAGCCCATGCCATATAAAACATATTGATAACTAGCCGCAGGAAATACCTCTAGTGCTGATTCAAAGTCACCATCACAAGGAAAATGATACTGCCATAATTCAAGCTGCTCTTTTAATTGTTCTGACATAGTAGACGGGTTACGATGATCAAGCCAAAACTGGCTATCTGTTCGTTTACTTAACGAGTAATGAAGTTTTAAAAAATCAATAATACGTTGCCAGCGATAAGAAAATGTTTGGTTATAACGCTTAGCAACAATATCCATGGTTGTTCTATTGGCTGGTAATTGATCGGCAATCATTTGCGCGGAAATTTCAATCAATAAAATCGCTGATGCTTCAAGTGGCTCTAAAAAGCCAGCTGATAAACCAATAGCGACACAATTGTTTTGCCAAAATTTTTCACGGTGGCCAGCCTTAATCGCTATATTTCTAAAATTTAATTTTTCTGGCTCAGCTACTGTCGGTTTTAAATAATTAAGTAATTCTTGATGTGCTTGGTCTTCACTGATATGGCTGCTTGAATAAACATGTCCAACACCTCGGCGTGTTGATAAGCCAATATCCCAAACCCAACCGGCAGATTGTGCTGTTGAAATAGTATGTGATTGAATGTCCGCTTGTTCATCCGCATATGGCACTTGTACCGCAATGGCTTGATCGGCAAAGAGCGTATCTTGGCAAGAAATAAATGGCACGTTATAGTGCTGACCAAGTAATAATGAAGAAAAGCCCGTGCAATCAATAAAAAGATCGCCTTGAATATTGCCTGCAACTTTAGTGGTTACTGAAGCGATATCACCATTTTCATGCGAATTGATTTTTGTCACATCATCAACAATGTGGTTAACAGCCAGCTTTTCGATACAATGTTTTTTTATAAATTCTGCAAATGCACCAGCATCAAGGTGATAAGCATAATTAGCAATGGCAGCATATTCTGGCGTAATAATTTGTTTTGGTGCTAACCCAAGTTCACACAAACGTTCTTGTGTACACACCATGTTAGCAAACGACTGCTTAGTATGGCTTGCTTGCCAATGTGGAACTAAATCGATGCTTTGATAATCTTGCGGTAATACCAGTGGATGATAATAAAAGTCACTTTTTTCACCGGTAACCCATTGCGTAAACTTAGCGCCTTGTTTGAAAGAAACATGGCATTGCTTAATAAAGTCAGTTTCACGTATGCCCATATTTTTTAAGGTATTACGCATGGTTGGCCACGTGCCTTCACCCACACCGATACTCGGAACATTATCCGATTCAACTAAAGTAATGGTAAAACCTGAGTTGAACTTATTCTTTAATTTGGCTGCTAGTGTACCCGCGGTTATCCATCCCGCCGTACCTCCTCCGACAATAACGATATTTTTTATTGCTTCGGTCATGTGAATACTACCTAATAATGACTAACAAATATGTTAGGGGTAATAGGGAACCAATTATTTGGTTCCCTTGCTTACCTTTTAAGTTTCACTAAATTTAGTGAATCAATTGAACTTACTCAATTTTACTTAAAATGTTGCTCTTACACCCACGTTATAACGTGCGCCATATTGTTCAAAATCAATAAGTTGATTTGAAAAACGACCATGACGACGCGTGTCTTCATCGGTGATGTTAATACCATCGATAAATACTGATACAGAATCATTGATGTCATAGCTTGCTGACAAATCAATTTGTGAATATGCTTCAGTAAATATTGGTGATGTACCACCTTTTAGTAAGAACTCATCACGCCAGTTATAGGCAATACGAATTGAAAATTCATCTTTTTCGTAAAATGCCACTAAGTTAGCAGAATCACTTAAACCTGTTACAGCAAAGTCATTTTCTAAGCTATATGGATTATATTTATCATCCGTATCCGCGATTGTGTAGTTAGCAATACCACCAAAACCAGTATCTCCGAACATGTGCTGAATATTTAACTCCCAGCCATCAACCGTAGTACTGTCTTTATTAACTGGTGTTGTTACTTCCCATAAAATGGCAGGATCACCCGCTTGCGATAAGCAATCAGGGTTTGGATTAGCAACCGAGCCAGATGGACATGTACCACGAGGATTAACACTCGGATCAGTCAATACTCCATTTGGTCCGATAATCTCACGATTTTCTTCACCTGGTGCAATAAAGTTATCAACATCTTTACTGTAATAACCTGCCGATACATAGCTACCTTCACCGTAATAATATTCTAACGATAGGTCATAGTTCGTCGCTTCATAAGGTAATAAATTAGGGTTACCTTGTGATGCTCTAAATGGCCCACCAGAAAAGTGATTATTTAACGATGTTGCTGGGAACATAGCATCAATGTTACTTCTTGAAATTGTTTGGCTGTAAGAGAAACGTGCAACTAAATCATCTTGAATTTCTAAACTTAAATTAACACTTGGTAAGGTATTGGTGTAATCACCACTTAATTCACTTGCTACTTCATCATCAGAACGAACTTTTGACATTTCAAGAGGAGTGATCCAGTTAAAACCAATAACCGGATTTTCAAGCGAATATGAGGTAACATCAGTGTCTTCATAACGTACACCAACATTAGCCTTAAATGGCATATCAGAAATTTCGGTTTCAAAATCTAATGACACATAAAGGGCCGTAGTATCTTCTTCAATACCATTAGTTGAAATACCTTTTTCATTTAATAAATCTTGTTCTGCAACAAGTTCTAAAAACTGCGCTGCACTGTAATTTGAACGTTTGTCAAAGCCAATATCTCCTTGGGTAAAGGTTAAATCAAGATCACTAATATCTAATGCGCCATCACCTAAACCAAAGTTGGCGCCATAAATATTTTTAGTGTCAACTTCATAAACCGTACTTGATGCACCAAAATGCACTGCGATTAGTGGACTATCGCTATCATTTTCCCACGTACCGCCCAATGACATTTGTTTAATGTTATTTTCTATTTCATAACCACGTTCTTGGTATAAATCACCTTCAATATTTGCTTTATTAAAAGCACCACCAGATAACGCAGAGTCATCATATGAAACTGATGGCATATCTGTTGAAAAATTAGCAGCGATATGAACCGGTGCGGCATCACCGAACGGGTTTTTTAAGTTAGCAATACGTTCTGCCGGTAAAGCACCAGGATTAGAATGAGAGGTAGAGTCATGAGCATCAAAATTTAGAGTCAATGAATCTGTAGCAAGCCACTCAACATTAATACCAAATGAATCATTTTCAGTTTTAAATGCGTATTCCCATGCCCAGAAATTTAATTCATCACTTTGACGAGCCGGATTTATAATTGTCCCGTTCGCATCAGCAGTACCTGTTTGAATATTATCAAACCAAAAACTGGTACGATTCATATTACTTTTAGATTCTAAACGCGACATAGTGTAATCAACAGAAGCGATTACTGAATCTGATGGCGCCCATTGTAAAACTAATTGAGCATTTTGACGTTCACGTGTGGTATCACGTGCATCTAGATCAACTGTAGGTACACCCCAAGAATTTTGATCAGGATTTTTTGATGTATCAATATTACTTTTATCGATAGCGACTTGCCCTGGATAACCTGTGCCCCAATCACCAGATGTTCCAATACGATCGGTATGGCTATCACGCTCAGCATGCGACGCTGAAAATAAAACGCCAAAAGTATCATCTGCAAAGGTATTACTGATCATACCTGATAGTTCTGGTGTTATTGAGTCACCTTTATCAACACTAGTATCAATTACACCTTTCACACTCGCTAGCGCTTTAAAGCCATCATAATTGAAAGGTTTAGCTGTATTAATATTTATTGTTGCACCAATACCACCCGAATTAATATCCGCTCGGCTTGTTTTAAATACTTCTACCGCAGAAACTGACTCCGAGCCAATTTCATTAAAATTATAACTACGCGAAATACCATCAGATTGTAATGCTGATGAATTTGGCATTTGTCGTCCGTTTAGTGTCACTAAGTTAAAGCTAGGGCCAAAACCACGCACAGTTACTTGGTTACCTTCGTTATTTGCACGATCAATCGATACACCGGTAATACGTTGTAAAGATTCAGCTAAGTTAGTATCTGGAAATTTACCAATATCTTCTGCTGATATCGCGTCAACAATACCTTTACCGTCACGTTTAATTGCTGCTGATTTATTTAATGAACTAAAGATACCTTTAACTTCGATAACTTCAATTTCATTAGCCCCCTGTTCTTGCTGTGCTTGAACCTGTCCTTGGGTAGCAACTAATACTGCCATAAGAACTGAATTAAGTTTAAATTTAGTATGTTTCATGTAATTTCCTTTGCTTTCGCGGTTATTATTTTAAGAACATTACCGACGCTAAATGATTAAAAAACATCTAACGACGACCAAACATTAAACCTTTTATTGTTAACAATCAACAGTGTTGTATATTTAAATTAGTAATTATTTCGTAAGTCTTTAAAAGCGAGAATAAAACCGTTTTAACTTGTATTAACCTATGATTAAATAGTTCTACATTTAAATTAGCTTCAAACAAGAAGATATAAAATCACTGTTGTGTAGCTATTGTTTATTAAAAAGTAGATAGTTAATGCCTGAAAAAAGCACGAATAAATATGCCGTTCCCGCACTTGATAAGGGATTTGATGTTTTAGAATTTCTAGCGTCGAAAGCCATGCCATTATCACAAACCGAAATAGCTCAAGGCATTCATCGTTCCGCCAATGAAATATATCGTGTGCTGATCGGATTAGAAAATAGAGGCTACTTAATTAGAGATGAGATTTCGGGTAAATACAGTGTTTCATTAAAGCTTTTCAGTTTATCTAGACAAATTTCGCCTATTGATCAGCTCCGCCAAACAGCAATTCCTATTATGGAAGATTTTTCTGCCCAAACCGGACACGCGGCACACTTAAGTGTTTTATACCAAAGTAAAGTAATGGTGGTAGTCAACTCAAAAAGCCAAGCCCCTATTTCATTATCAATTGCAGAAGGTACTTTATTCCCTACCGTTGATACCACGTCAGGTAGAGTTTTATTAGCTAACAGTAACGAAGCGGTAAAAAAATTGATTTATGAGCGTGATGAATCTTACCAACAAATGTCGCTCAAAAATAAAAATAAACTTGAAGATGAATTACAAACTATTTTGTTAGATGGTTACCACTTTCGACATAGTACATTAGCGGAAGGAATAACTGACTGCGCAACCATTATTGGGCAACCAGAAGGAGCCGTTATCGCGGTTTTAACCGTTTCAACCTTTAGCTCAGCACTGAGTGATAGCGTGTCAAAACAACAGCTAATTGAAAAAATTAAAGAAACAGCAAATAAGATCAGCATGCGTGTAGGTTGTTAATTTTAAACTTATACGGGTTGGTATTACTCTGAGCTTATAAAATTACCACTGTATTAATAGTATTTAGTAAATTAAGGGATAAATACCAAGCTATAAACCAATGTTAACCCTGAACACAAATTCAAATACAAATCTGTTGATTTATATTTACATATAATTATATACTGCTTTTATTTTCACGCTTCATATATGATCTTAAAAATTGATCCTAATAATAAATATTAAAAAGGTAGTATCCGTATGTTAGACAACCTCGATTTCACCGTATTCATTGCTTATGTTATAGGGCTACTTTGTATCGCCCTATGGATATCCAGAAATGATCATAAAGGCGACCGTAATACTGAAGATTATTTCCTAGCTGGTAAATCTTTACCTTGGTGGGCCATTGGTGCTTCGCTTATCGCCGCCAACATTTCAGCCGAACAAATCATCGGTATGTCAGGTTCCGGTTATGCCATAGGTTTAGCCATTGCATCGTACGAATGGATGGCAGCAATCACGCTGATCTTAGTGGGTAAATATTTACTACCAATATTTTTAGAAAATAAAATATATACCATGCCGCAATACTTAGAGCAGCGCTTTGATGGTCGAGTAAAAACCACCTTAGCGTTATTTTGGTTAGCAGTATTTGTATTTGTTAACTTAACTTCCGTTTTATGGTTAGGAGGTTTAGCCATACAAACCGTTGCTGGCGTTGATTGGATGTTCGGCATGATATTCCTTGCAGTATTTTCTGTCGCCTATTCCCTTTATGGAGGTTTAAAAGCTGTAGCTTTTACCGATATTATTCAGGTAGTTTTATTAATATTTGGCGGCTTATTTTTAAGTTATTTAGCGCTAATAAAAGTATCTGACGGAGCTGGATTAATTGCTGGCTTCAACATATTAAGTGAAAAAGCGCCTGAACATTTTGATATGATCTTAGACTCTGAAAGCCCTAACTACATGAGTTTACCAGGCATTTCAGTGCTTATTGGTGGTTTATGGGTAATGAATATCGGCTACTGGGGATTTAACCAATATATTATTCAACGAGCATTAGCGGCTAAAAATATTCAAGAAGCACAAAAAGGTATTGCTTTTGCGGCTTATTTAAAATTACTAATGCCATTTATTGTGGTACTGCCCGGTATTGCTGCCGTTATTCTATTTCCAAGTTTAACTGCGCCTGATCAAGCTTATCCGTCAATGATGGGGTTAATGCCAACAGGGATTAAAGGCTTAGTATTTGCTGCATTGGTAGCCGCAATTGTGTCATCACTTGCTTCGATGACTAACAGTATTTCAACTATTTTTACCATGGATATTTATCGCTCGATAAAACCAAATAAAAGCCAACGTCATTATGTTCATATCGGACGAATTACCACACTTGTTGCACTTGCACTTGCATTAGTTACTGCTGAGCCTTTATTAGGTAAATTTGATCAAGCATTTCAATATATTCAAGAATTTACCGGCTTATTCTCACCGGGTATAACTGCTATCTTTATTATGGGGATGTTTTGGAAAAGAATGACATCATCAGGGGCTTTAGCAGCCGCAATAGGTTCGGCTTTATTATCTGTCGGGTTTAAATTTTTATGGCCCGAGCTACCTTTTATGGATCGCATCGGTTTAGTCTTCTTACTGTGCCTTGTTATTTCAGCCATTGTTTCACTTAATGATAAACCCAGTGATCACGACAGCTCAGTGAATATTGATACGATTAATTTTGCTACCGAGAAGTCGTTTAATATTGCAGCCCTTGGTTGTGTCATTATTTTAGTACTTATTTATGGTACTTGGTGGTAACAATAAAGTCAGAATAACCCAAATGACATTTTTAGTGTGACAAGGATCTATTTGTCACGCTAAAAATATATCTGTATATACTCTAATATTTTTTCGATTAACTACTAGTTAAATTCCGCTAATGCGGTCATTGCTAAATCCGCTTTATCCACTTGTACAAAAATATGATCATGATAATAAGCAGCAATCACATTAGCACTGATGCCTTTTTCAGCTAACTTTGTTGAAACTGCTGCAGTTAAACCTACAGCGTCAAGGCTTGAATGTATGGTTAGTGTTATGCCTTTAAATACTGACTCAAAGGGTAAGTTATTGGCAATAGCCATTGCTTTGGTGAGTACTAATGTTAGCCCTTCAGTTTCTCGAAATGTAGCTAAAGGTAACAAATGCTCAAATTGAGCATACTCACCTTGTAGCGAACAAAAAACATATTCATCCGGCATTAATTGCGGTGACATAGCTGCGAGTAATTTATTTAAATTAGTTTCACCGACCATTATTTTTCCTGTTAAATATGGATGTAATTTTTGAACTAGTTTTGTATTTCTGATAAATAACCTAAACTCAGGTTAAATAATAATGACAGGCCTTCCTGACAACTTACCAATTAAATATCAAATAACAAAGCCGCTAATTTTTACTTTATAATTTGAATGAAATAATCATCAAGAACTATTGAAGAATGCCTTTTGTCCTCGCTTTCACCAAGATTTTCGCCTGAGCTTTGACCAAAATACAATCTTTCGCTATCAAGATAAATTAACGTGTAATTGGGCGGTAAATCATCTTCTGAATTATAAGTAAACGTTTCATTTAGACGATAAGCTTCAATACTTTCGTCACTTATCGTTTTACCTTTAATTTCAAGGTTTGAAATATCTATGGTATCAAATATCATTGATTCACATGTAGTATCCGTTGGGCGAAAATACATGGTTTTATACTTAGCTTTCAAAGAAGAATCTATACTTAGTGTCGTTTTAACATTCCAGGCTGTGTTTGAACCATTAAGCGCTAACTTATTGTAAGAAGAACATTCTTTTTCCCATGAACTATTCGATAAACTTGTAGCAATACTATTTTTTGGTAAGTCTGTATTGCCTTCACTTTCTGTAGCATCTCCGCCAGAGCCGCCACATGCAAACAAAATCACCGAGACAAGGAGCATAACAATATGCGTGTTTTTCATTTTTACCTCATGCGCTGCTAAAAACTTAGCGGCTAATTAATAATAAAAAGTTGGCTAAAAGAAACGATGATGAAGAAAGAGCAACGATGCCATTTTAAACCGCTTATTCCGACTACTGACTTAAACGTTTTTTAAGTGATTCATCAAGTAGCTTCTTTTGATTTTCTTGCTCATGTTTGCATCGGTTTTTTTCATATTCGTATGGGTGATTACAGTTTTTGTCTGCCCCTAAACTAACAACCAACTTCCTTTCTCTTTCTTTGCATTTTTCTTCTTGAGCTGGTTCCATATTTACACATAGTGATCCTTTTTTACCGGCACCAGGTTCACCATAATCTTCATCACTGTAGCTACTGCAGCCATTAAGTGAAATAAAAATCGCAATCAAAGATATTACATTAACCTTAAAATTCATGAGTTTACCCTCCATGTATAGATGCGCCCGAATAAAGGCAAAAAATAGTTAACTAACATAAACGAGGCCGTAGAAAAAACCAATGGTTATTTGCCTGTTTATTTACCCTAACCCAATTCTCGTTTAATGTATTTTGATACCTTAGCATTAGCTGCCGCATTGCCATAAACTTTTGCAGACGGGTAATACTCGGCATTTAATTGTACTTCAGATGCCACTGTTTCGTTAAAATAATCAGCGATAAATGCTAAGGTCATATCCATACCAGCAGAAACGCCTGCGGATGACCAAATATTACCATCTTTAATATATCGTTCTTCAACAACGTCAATTGTTTTATCTTTTTTCAACTCATCAAGAAAAGCCCAGTGAGTTGTCGCTTTTTTGTTGGTAAAAAGCCCAGCTTTTTGTATTAAATACATGCCGGTACAGATAGATAAAATACTATGACATGCAACATTCGCTTGTTGTAAGTATTGAATAACATTAGTATCTTTCATTGCTAACCTAGCACCACTGCCACCAGGTACTATTAATACATCAGGAAAAACACCTTCAGAAAAATGGATATCAGCGCTAAAACGCATGCCATGTTCACCTGATGGTGTCATCGAATTTAAGGAGATAAGTTTAGGCGGCTGACAAAATTTCATTTCAGCCAAAAGGCCGATAAGTTCCCACGAGCCAACTAAATCTAGTTCTTCTACTTTGTCAAAAATTACAAAATATATCTTCAAAATGCCTCCTTGCTTTAATGAATAATTACGTATGTTAGCTTTTGTACTGCTACACACATATTTTTCTTAATCATTTCGACGAACAATAGAAAATGAAAGCATCGGATTTTGTTCGTTATAAGGATCATTCATGCCTATATATTCAATAAGAACAAGTGTTTTGTATGGTGTGCTTTCTAATCTATCACCAACATCAAGCCAGAACTCACAAAATTCTTTTTCTCTGCAAATAATATTTTGATTATCGTTTTCAAATTTAAGTTTTGCTCGATGGTTGGCTAGATCCATCTTTATTAACGAAATGGTCACCCCTTCCATGTTTTGGTTAGGGCATTTAGCATTTCCGCTGATTGTAATTTGATCAGGGTTTAGTTCATCCTGATTATCTCGTAAAGTTAAACTCTCGCAAATGATGGCAGCCAAGCCATTATATTTATAGATTTGAGCATAAGAGTACCTACGTTCTAGAGATACAAGAGCAGAATTTAAAGCTTTAAAATTAATATCTTGGTAATTATCACTGATATAACGTGTCATCTGCCTAACAAGAAAAGCATTTTCTTTATATTGAAAAACTTTATTTAAGTTATCTTCTCCTGCCCCGTCTTTAAGCATAACAGGCCGACCATCAAGTACCTTTTCAGCAACAAGCTTAATCACTTCATTATTTATTATTCTTTTTGATTCTGCGGCTTGGTAGGTAGAAGTAATAAATGAGCCAATGATCCCGCCAATCAATGTCATTAGGGTAACCATTATTACGGTTTTCGATTCCAATAAGTTCATTTTGTGCTCCATGCTTTAAAGGCTATTAACACGACATTAAATTGCCTTATTATATTTTATACCGTAACAATATGGGTACTGACGAGATTTTATATTATAGCTAATAATACGAGCGTAACATTAGCCGAGAATTTCGATCAATTTATAAATCAGTCTCTTAATTCAGGTAGTTATGTTTTGCTGTAATCCGATATTATTTTTCTGCTGTCGCTTCTTATTGTGACCATTTTTTTAAAAAATTTAAATATTTCGCAAATACAACTTTCGACTGCTTAGGCGCAGAAGCAGATAAACTATGCGTGCCCCCTTTTACCTCATGGTATTCAAAAGCATGGTTAATTTTTTTCAGCTCATTCACAAAATCACGACTCATCTCTACCGGAACAATAGGATCTTTATCCCCGTGTGATAAGAAAAATGGCGGATCATTTTCGTCAAGGTAAGTGGTGGGTGACATTAAAGATAAAGTTGTTATTAGATCTTTATCATCAGCAGGCAATAAGCGAGTAACTAAAGCACTGTTAGCATATTCGGAACGAGTAAAATCACCTATAGGCGCTGATTGTGCTGCCACAGCATGAACCGAAGAATTAAAGTTAGTATATAAACCATGATCAGAAAAAGTTTTTGAGTTTCCGGTTACGCCTGCCATCACGGCTAAATAACTACCAGCAGAAGAACCACTGACAATAATTCTGTCAGGGTTTATATGATATTTAACAGCATTAGCTTTTAAATATCGAATTGCAAGTTTAATATCTTCGATTGCAGCAGGAAAACGATAGTCTGGTGAAAGCCTATACATAGCACTTGCAGCGACAAATCCTATTTTTGACAACTTTAAAATTTGTTTATTTTTGGAGGATTTATCTCCAGATATAAATCCTCCACCATGAATTAAAATTACAACGGGCCGAGGTGCTAAAGCAATTTCTTCTGGAAATGCCATATTAATAGCCAGTTGAACACCCTCTATTTTCCCAATAGGAATATCCTCTTGAAGACCTTTTAACACCGTTGCCTTTTTTTGATAACCATAAGCCAAAGTACTTAAACACATCAAAGTAACAACAAAATATATTGAGAATTTAATTAGGCTTACTCTAAACATGAAAGATCTCAACAAAAGGCTAAAAGCGTGAGTAAATAAAAGAGGTACAAGCAAAAATAGTTTTTAATCTACTTAAAAAATTAAAGATTAATTTCATACTCATTAACCTCAAAAGATTCAACGAGAGAAAATGAATCATTCTCCGGCCCTGAATTTCTAAATGCATCCAACGAGGTACGTGATTGCCATTTTTCGAATATATTCACTCTATTCTCATCAATAGGATCGGGCGAAACTGAGAAATCTTCACATGCAGATAATTTTCTTGCTTGTGATATCGCCTCAAGCGACTGTTCAATAAATTTATCCCGCGAGCCTGACTTTAGTTTTAATTTTCCGGCAACAATTATCGTCATGTAAGGTTTTCTCCGAGGTACATAGTCACTAATTTACAGGAAATAAGATTAGATTAAAAACTAACAGACGCACTAGTTACCCACTGTTCTAGCCCAAGCGCTTCCATAATAAATTCAACAGATAACGCTGCTAGGATCATCCCCATTAACCGTGTTAAAAGTGATGCCCCGCCTACACCAATAACTTTAATAATGGTGTTTGAAAGAAGAAGCAAAACCAAAGTAACGACCAAAACAAATAACATTGTTATTGTCGTAACAACTTGTTCTTCAATGGTATATACGTGATTATCCGTGATCAAAATTACCGCTAAAATTGCTCCCGGTGAAGCCGTAGATGGAATTGCCAAAGGAAATACTGAAATGTCATGGCGAGCTTCAGCTGTTGCTTCTGTTGAGCCTTGCGAAAAAATCATCTGCAAGCCGAACAGAAAAAGGATAACCCCGCCAGCAATTTGAAAAGAAAGCAGACTAATCCCCATAGCAGCAAGCAAAACCTGACCAATTACAATAGCCCCAATTAGAATTAACGCTGCATAAACAATAGTTTTATATGCGGTTTTCCTTCTATCTTTTATAGAAAGGTTTGCCGTTAAGCCAACGAACAGAGCCATTGTTCCGATAGGATCAATAGTGGCCCAAATAATTAAGAAATCGTGCAGAGCTTTATCTATCATCTAAATTCTACTTTTAGTTCGTTTGAATGCATTGTTATCTGGTTTTAACTGGAATTGAATTTTCTTTGCACCATTCAATAACAGCGTCTTTCATTGCTTTATTTTCATATTGATACCATTTATCAGTACATTCTAAACTATGTAGAAGCGATTTAAACCTAGAGTAAGCACCACGCTGACTAAAAATAGAATACACTTTATTAAATTCATCGGGAATTTCTTCAGCAGCAAATTCTAAAGCGACTCTTTTTCCTAAATCTAAATCTCGCTTTGATGGGATTGATATATATTTATTATCATCGATATCTTCAGGTAACTCTTCATCTACCACATCACCTGCATAATAGATTACACCTGTTTCTGAATTAATATAGGCGTGATTATCAAACGAATAATCTGAGGAAACAAACTCTATTGCAAATTCAATATCATTTAAATCAACATGCATATCAATACCTAAAGCCACTTAAACATAAAGCCCTAGAGGCTAGCCTCATATCGTGGATTAACGTAAAAAACCGACCCCTAATTAGTTTGTTAAGTAACTAATGTTGTAGCAATCTTCATTAACCATAGCACAATTTTTATGGGTTCATATACACAAAAAATGGTTACACAACTTACTGTTTTAAATGACGAACGTGTAACTAAACTGGAGCTATTAGGTAAAAAGACACAAGCAAAATGAATATAAAAAAATAGCTTAATAATCCATGCATATCAGCGTGATAACCGAAAAAATTATTTGCTTTATTAACTGAATTTACTCATTTATGAAATAAATAAAAATAATGATGCAGAAAACAGCAACTTTTATTGCGTTACGTGAAGTGATATATCAAAACAACGCTTTGCTCACTGGATAAATGCGAGCGCAGCGGATAGTTTTGAACACGTTGCCATGTAAATGTTAGTATTGTAACTTAATGGTAGGAGTCTCAAGGAAACATCTTTAAGACAATTTTTGTAAGGCTTCTATAATATCGTCAGGCTCTGAACGTGTTCTATAATCAACATCAACATAGCGCCATATAACCTCACCATCACGGCTTAATACAAATGTGGCAGGAATAGGTAAGATACTACCGTTGCCATTATTGATTGTTTCAAGATTAAGCTTGCGATCTACCCGCATGTGCTCGACAAGAAATTCAGGTACTTCCCATGCAATTCCATATTGCGAAGCTATTTTTGCATCTTGATCGGACAAAATAACAAACTCCATGTCGCTAATTTCATCTCGGGTCATTGAACCGTCAGGCACCTGAGGGCTGATAGCAACTAATGTAGCACCCAATGCCTGTATATCTTTTAAGCGAGCTTGCAAGGCTCTAAGTTGTAAGTTGCAGTACGGACACCAACTACCACGATAAAATGTCAGCACAACTGGCCCTTTGGTTAGTAAGGCATCCAACGATATCGATTTACCTTCTGGATCAGATAGCTCGAAACTAGGCGCTTTCTGGCCAACTTTAATGGCATCACCGCCTTGCTGAAAAGCTTTTGCCTGCTTAATAATATCATCGACCCCACTCATAAAATCAGGATTAGCCTGTCGTCCCGCTGCAATTTTAGCATCGGTTTGTTCTTTTAAACTTTTCATATTTACTCTCTAATGTATTAAGGAATTAAGTATTCTGAAGTCGTAAACATAATGACTTATATCACTTTAACCCCACTCTATGCCAAGTAGAGTATGTAAATGATAACGATATAGCAAGCATGATAATTACAGGTAAAGCATTAGATGAATCTACTGAATATTTACCTGAAAAATAAGTAACAAAACCAAGAATAAAGTATGCAAATATATACTTCTTCTTAATTTTATTAGGGTGTTTGCACGATGGGCATACCACATGAAACAAATGACAATGTTTAATGTTTTTAACTGAATCCCAATAGCTGATGCCTTCACAACATTCTGAGCATTTAATACTTTTCATCATACTTCATTATCCCTTTTATTGACTTATAGTTCGACCAAATCACTTGCAAACAATTTCTAACATTGGATCATTAATTCAATTCTTTAATAAAAATGGATACGTTGAAAAACTAGCGCTTTCATTATCACGCCGTAATACATTAGTTGATGGCGCTGTCTTTAACAATGTAGAGCAAGCCTTTATTAAGCTGACTTCTGCACTAACAAGTAACGTACATAAAACATTAAGCCATGAAGATTATCTTGCCAAGTTATTTAATCATTCTTAGTAAATAACCTCTAGCTATTAAAAAACATATCCACTTAACGTAAATATATTGTAAAGGCCGTTGATAGCTATTCCTTAAGAATATACCATAATATGTAATCATTCATATGATGTTTACATCAAGGTGACAAGATGCGCAATAAACCAGCTAAATACAACAAGCTTTTATCGTTAATATCCACGGCAACTACTGCAGTAGTGTTAACGGGCTGCCAAGTCTCGCCGTCTCAGCAAGAAAATCCAGCAAGTATAATTAAGCAAACACCTAGTTCATTATTTACTGAATCAAGGGGGGGATTACCCACTGAAAACAGAGGTAGAAGAAAATGGGATGGTGCCATTGTTGGTGATTTAGATGGGAATGGCTTTCAAGATTTAATTTTAACCGAACACGCCTACAAAGTACGTATTTTTTGGAATGAAGGCAGCCACTTCAGTGGCCCTCAAGATCTGATATCAGGTGATATGCACGGCATTTCTATTGCAGATTTAGATCAAAATGGGTTAATTGATATTTTAATTGCCCAAGGTGGTGGTAATGGCGCTAACCCTAAAAAACCACTTCATTACGAAGTCACTAAAGACAGAAAATTCATTGGCGGCGAAGAGCTTAAGCATTTTGAAAAAGGTCGCGGTCGCTCAGTTAAAGTCTTAGATGCAAATAACGATGGTACTTTGGAATTATTCTTAACCGGTTTTCCAACGCCAGAGCAATTTAAAAAAGGTGCTAATCATTTTTATTTAAACGATGGTAAAGGTGATTTTACCTTTAATCGTCATCTTCCATTTGGCAGTAGACTCAGTTACCGCTCAACAATAACCGATTTTAATAACGACGGTGATCCTGACATTATTGTTTTTGGTGGTGACAATATGGTGGCGATTCAAGGCGGTAAAGAGTATCAATTTAGTGATCAAACACCAGCGGTATTTGGTCAACTTAAAAATACTCATGATGTCAGTTCGATTTCTCAAGTTGACTTTGATCGCGATGGCGACCTCGACTTAATTTTAAGTCGCGCAGAGCATCAATTTGAACATGAAACTTATTTTGATGAAGAAAATAAACGCTTTGCTTTTTTTGCGAGATTTCAGCCACTGCAAGTTGAAGACTTAACAGTAGAAGGTGACTTTTACTTAGAAAACTTACAAATGGCATTTCCTAATTTTGACGTTTTCGTTGGCAAAAACAAACGTAAACTAGAAATCGACCTGAAAGGTAAAAAGTCCTCGTTTGATTGGGATCAAGAAAGTGACAATAACTTGACCTTAACTAAAGTTGACGCTGACGGTTTCCCTACTGGTGTTTGCCCTGACGGGTTAAAAATGAAGGACTTACCTAAACAGTCTAAATTAGGTTTATACATAGGCCATATAGGTAATAATGTCTGGCGTATTTGCAGCCAAACTAAATCACCAACGGCTGGGGTTATTCACCATGTTCAATCTAAACACCAAAGTGTTAAAGATGAACCACTTCCCGCGATGTTACTTGAAAATCAAAACGGAACCTTCGTCGATGTAACCGCTAAAATGGGCTTAAATATCAACGAACAAACTACCAGTGCTGTTGCAGCTGACTTTGACAAAGATGGTTGGGATGATTTGTTATTAGTACGTTATGGCAATATGGCCAAAGAAAACGAACAAATTTTATACCTTAACAATCAAGGTAAATCGTTTGTTCGCCAAGATACACACGGCGTATTTTCGAAAGATTTAGGTGCAACAGGCAGTGGCGCAGAGATTATTGATTATGACCGCGATGGCGACTTTGATCTTGTCATGGCCAATGAACGTGGCAGATGGCATTTATATACCAATAACAGTGAAGCGTTAAACTCAAATAATTTTATTGGCGTACAAGTGAGCAATTCACCATCAGGTAAAGCAACAGCATTTGGGGCGAGTGTTACAGTGTCAGCCTGTTCGATGACAACCACGAAATCCGTAGGTGATACTTCATCATCATTTGCTGTTACTCATAATAACGATTTATTGGTGGGTTTAGGTCAATGCGACAAAGTTGATAAAATTACCGTAAAATGGACAAACGGTGAAACACTTAACCTAACTGCTAAAGCCGTTAATCAATACCTTTCAACCAAATAGTATAACTATAGTTAAGTTATAATTTTTTTGTTCTACAAGTAGATTTTGACAAGGTAAAATTGTTTTAACCACTTCAATTAGAATTTATAAAATAATTGAAGTGGTTGAAAATGAAAATAGGCTAAAGTTTTCTTAATCATCTATAGTAAAAATTAACATTCCCTATACTATAATGTATTACTACTGATAATTTAAAGGATACTATCTAGGTGTATTATAAAGGCGGTATTACGAATTTTATCAACCTATTATTTTTGCTGTTACCTGTAAAAATAATAGCTGCAGTTCCTGTCAATAATCCCGCTAATACTTCGGCTCCAGCCATTACTAATGAAATATCAACTGTGCTTTCTGCACCCCGAAACCTAGAAAAAGTTGAAGTTATTATTTCTTCACCAACAAATATAGCAAGTGCTTACAAAAGAATGGTTGATAATAAAAGATGTGATCAAGTAACTCATGAAGATTTAAACCAACAATATAGAGGTGCAATTGAAATTTTGATCGTTTGCAAAGCTCTTTATACTGCTGGTGTAGAACCCGTTATAACCATTATCCCTGCTCCGAATTATACTAGAGCACTTAAAATGGCAGAAAGTGGCATGTCACACCTTTGCGCCGAAACTGTCTGGTTAGAAGATATCAATCAAGAAAAATTTTATTATACCGATGCTATTATCCGTGAAGGTGAATTTGAAAAAGGTTTATATGCTCCCATCATCCATCGTTTATTTAGCCAAGCAGATGCCTCCGAACATATAGAAGAATATATTGGTACAACTGTCAAAAATTGGCACAAAGACAGTGACGTATTACAACAAATAACCAATAAAATTTTTTACTCATACCGCTATTCTTCAATATACCAACTGCTTAAGGCGGGCAGAGTAGATTTTACCCTATTAGCTTTTCCGAGCTCTGATAACTTAGAAATAATTGCTAGAAACGGCATAAAGCTCCGGCCTATCGATAATGTAAAAGTACAATTACCCGGCACAAGGCATTTCATCATTGCTAAAGTAAGACCCGGCGCTGAAAAAATATATCAACTATTGAATATTGGTATCAAAAAATTAAGGGAAAAAGATGAAATAAAACGTCTTTTCTACGCTACCGGTGTTTTCAATGAAAAAACAAAAAGCTGGAAAGTTATTAACAAGTTAGTTGATGATAATTAAATTTAACGCAGCAATAAGGAAAAGCAGTAGCTAGAAAGCAAGTTGTTATCCAGAGTTCAGGTTATATAAGACTTTATTATTTGAGCTCTTTATTATTGAAGGTTGAGTTTTTAAAAACAAGATATCTGGACAATATTCTCAATATAAATCAAAACACTATATAAAAATAAAATCGAAATGTTCTCTATGATATTTTCTAATAAAAAAAGGGTTATGCTAATAATCAATATCTTGATTATTAGCATAACCCCTCAGCACTAGAAATTAACTAAAACCGTACTAACACATATTGGTTGTTAGTCTGTCCTAATTAATCAATTTTAAAGTCTTGATGAAAACGTGGCATTGAATGTTCACGCCAATCAAAACCTTCTTTATGAATGTGGAACCATAGTGGCTCTGTGTGCCCCCAAGCCCAAATATCCATAGCGGCAACCATTTCTCTTACAACATTAGGATGCTTGCTGCTAATGTCATTTTTTTCACCAATATCTTTTTCAATATCGTAAAGCTTCCAACCATTTTTAGTATCGTGCACTATTTTAAAGTTATCTCTACGAGCAGAAGCTTGTGAAAAGCCTAAACGATGGCGCATGGTGTATAACATTTCACCTTGACGTGGGTTAGAACCAGCAATAATGTTTGGCCAGATGTTTTTACCATCTAATACCTTGTTAGTTGGCACTTTAGCGCCAGCTAAACTCACTAACGTTGGGTAAAAATCAAGTGCCGACACAGGATATTCAAAGGTTTTACCCGCGGCAATTTTAGCTGGCCAATGTAAGAACATCGGTGAACGATATCCACCTTCGTAAACATCACCTTTGTGGCCTTTTAACGGCGCATTGCTAGCACCTAAGCTAGGCTTACCACCATTATCACTTAAGAAAACAATTAGGGTATTTTCATATTGACCAGTACGTTTTAAAGTTTCAACGACACGCTTTACGCCACGATCAAGTGCATAGACCATACCTGCATAAACTTTACGTTTTTTGTCTTTTATGTTTGGAAACATTGCCATATCTTCTTCTTTTGCTTCCATTGGTGAATGCGGAGCATTGTAAGCAAGATATAAGAAAAAAGGTTGTTGTTTGTTTTCGCCTGCTTTTTCAATAAAGTTCGACGCTTCACGTGATAAACCGTCGGTTATATATTCTTTTTCATCAACTTCTTTACCGTTATGCTCTAATGGACGTAAGTAATGAAAAATAGCATGGTTTAAACCTTTTTTACGTTGTGCTTCATAAGCAGGTTTAAACTGCTCAGGAAAATAATTATGACCGCCATTTAAAAAACCATAAAACTCATCAAACCCACGATTATTTGGGTGAAATTGTTGCTCTTCCCCTAAATGCCACTTGCCAATAGCACCAGTGTAATAACCTGACTCTTGTAATACTTTACTAAAGTAAGTTTCTGAGGTTGGAATACCTAAACCACCAGAGCGATCACTGGTTGGTAAATTAAATTGCGAACCAATATTATGTGGGTAGCGGCCCGTTAATAAACCAGCACGACTTGGACCACAAAATGGGTGAGCAGCATAAGCTGAAGTAAATACAGTACCATTTTTGGCTAAGTCATCTAAAGCGGGTGTCACTATATCTTTAGCGCCGTTAAAGCCAACATCACCGTGACCTAAGTCATCCGCTAAAATGAATAAAATATTCGGTCGTGCTGATGTGTTTTGCTTATTTTCTTCAGCTACTGTTGCCGTTGTACAACCACTAAACGCCAATAATGACACCAGTGGTAACAGGTTAATACGTTTTAAAAGCTTCATTATTATTCTCTTTAATTACCAATATTAAATTCAAGGTTGCTAAAGGTATCAGTGCCCTTAACAACCAATTAATTTATGGATTTACCAAAATAGAAACACGTTTTAAGGTGAGGTATTCTTCAATACTGTATTGTGAACAATCTTTACCAACACCACTTTGTTTTAAGCCGCCATGAGGCAAATGCACACCATAATGTACTTCGTTGATACAAACACTACCGGCTTGAATTTTATCAGCCGCTTGTAAACCACGGTTTAAATTGGTGGTATAAACGTAAGCAGATAAGCCATATTCATGATCATTAGCTAAGGCAATAATATCGTCTTTATCTGAAAACGGTATTACCGCTAAAACTGGACCAAAGATTTCATTTTTCACTAAATCCATGGTTAAGTTAGCATTAGCCACAATTGTTGGCTCAAGGAAATATCCGACAGGTTTGTCACTTGGGATTTTTCCACCTAGAATAACTTCCGCCCCCTCAGCTACAGCTTTATCAACTGCCGCCATCACACGCGTACGTTCTTTTAAATTGATTAATGGTCCCATTAAGCGACCTTCAGCATGACCAACCCCTAACACTAAACCTTCAGCATGAGCTTTCGCTTCTGCTAAGAACTCAGCATAAACCGATTCATGAACAAAACAACGGTTTGGTGAAACACAAACTTGGCCACTATTAGCAAACTTAAGGTTAATAATATCGTGTGCTGCTTTTTTCACTTCAGCGTCGTCATAAACAATAACCGGTGCATTACCACCAAGTTCAACAGAAAAATGCTTAACGTTTGTACAAGCGGTTCGCATTGCACCAACACCAGCTTGTGTTGAACCTATCATGGTAAATAACGAGGTTTTATCACTGGTTAATAATGGATCGGTAACATCATAATTATCACTGGTGATAACATTAATAACGCCCGCAGGAATACCGGCTTCAATCGCCAGTGCGGCACAACGTAAGCTGGCTAATGGTGTTACTTGAGCAGGCTTTAAAATAACAGTACAGCCGGCCGCTAAACTTGGTCCTAATTTATAACCTAAATTTAATAATGGGAAGTTCCATGCTAAATATCCTACCACTACACCTAATGGCTGACGTGAAATATAGTTAAGGAAACGACCATCAGGATCTGAAATCACCGGTTGGTCTAAACGTTTCGCTTCTTCAATAAAAAAGCGTAAACAGTTAGTTAACATATCAAAGTCGTATTCAGCGTTATCTGCTGGTTTACCTGTTTCAGCAATTAAAATGTCAATAATTTCAGCTTTATGCTGCTCTAATAGATCTGCATAGGCATAAATTAATGTTGAACGCTCGTTTAACGACATTGACGACCAAGTGGTGAATGCTTCTTTAGCACCGTTTAGCACGTTTTCAATATGGTACGGTTCAGCATCAGGTACTTGAGCAATCACTTCTTCTGTTGCAGGGTTAACAACATCAAAGCTGGTTTTAGCGCTAACTAATTCACCATTAATTAGCATTTTATATGGGTTGTTGTTCATTTTGTTTCTGTTCCGTGTATATCAAACGTTTTTAAGATGGTTTTATCAATCTTAACCCCTAAGCCTGGTGTTGTAGGTACCACGGCACCACCACCATCAACTTTTACCATGACTTCATATAACTCATCACGTAATGGGTTTTCAGTACGATCATACTCTAATAAAAGCTTTTGCTCTTCAGCACGACCAGGTTCAGTATAACCTGTAGCTAAAAAGTGAGTCGCTGCCGCTAAATTTAACTGCGTGCCCCAAACATGTGGGATCATATTAATGCCGTTTGCTGATGCTAAAGTACGAATTTTTAACGCTTCACTTGGGCCACCACAATATGCTAGATCCGCCTGTAACATTTGAATGCCACCGGCTTCGATCAATTTTTGATAACCCCAGCGGGTTTGTTCACATTCACCCGTTGCAATCGCTAAGTTAACTTTTTCATGTAGCTGTCTAAACAGTTTAGGATGTTCTGGAGATAATGGTTCTTCAAACCAAGTATAACCATTGTCGTCTAAAACTTTGCCAATGCGGATTGCCTCTGGTAAATCAAAAGCATGGTTAGAATCAGCCATTAATTGGGTATTAGGTAAAGCTTCGCGCAAGGCAACAATGAACTTTTCATCAAAGTCGATGTTTTTACCGACTTTGATTTTCATTGCTTTGTAGCCTTCTTTCGCAAAACCAACACCTTCTTCAACTAATAAAGGTAATAATTCCTCTTCAGGTAAGTCTTGGTAATACATTCCTGTTGCATAACAAGGTACGATATCTCGTAAACGACCGCCCATTAAATCACTAACACTTAAACCAAGGGCATGTCCTTTAAGATCCCATAACGCCATATCAATACCCGACATAGCTGCCATCATCACACCACCACGAGCAAAATCTAATGATGAACGCCACATTTTATGCCAAATAGCATCAGTGGATAGCGCCGGCTCTCCAAGAATACGCGGTGCATAGAACTTTTCTACGGCCCCTTGAATAACATCTGCCGGGCCATAACATTCACCCCAGCCAGAAACACCAGTATCAGTAATTATTTCAATCACTAAAACATTGCGTTGATCATAAGACCATTGAGAGAAGCCAAAAGGTTTATCTAAATGGCAGCGTAAATGATGAGTACGAATACATGCTATTTTCATGTTAAATTCACTTTAGGTTGTCTAATACTAGGCTTTTACGTGAGCAATATGCTCTAACTGTAAAAGCGCCTTGTTAACTAATACAGCTTAGAGGTATGCTTTCATATGGTGTCTAAAAACCTTCAACGATGGGTCTTCAACACGAATCAATTCTTCCTCTAATAGTTTGACTAGTTTGGTTAATTCTTTTTTGTATGCTTTATTATTAATTTGATTGGTAATTTCAACCGGATCATTTTTTAGATCATAAAGCTCATCCCGTGAATCCCCAGGATTCCAAACAAATTTCATTTCAGGGGTACGAATAGCACGAATACCAAACCACGAACCGTTGTACCATTCATAAGCATATAAAGCTTTGTCGACTTTACCGGCATCGGCTTTATCGCCCTGCTCCATTAAAGGAATTAACGAACGTCCATCAACATCGCCGTCTGGCGCTAAGTCCATAATTTCAGCAATAGTTGGTGTAATATCTAACATCGACACTTGGCGAGTTATGGTTTTAGGAGATTGATCAGGTGAACGAATGATTAATGGCATACGCATTAATTCGTCATAGGCATAAGGACCTTTATCATAAAGACCGTGTTCGCCTAACATGCTGCCTTGATCACCTAACAATACAATGGTTAAGTCATCGTAGATGCCTTCGTCTTTAGCCGTTTGAATGATATCACCAACAATATGATCAACCATGGCAATAGCACCATAATAATAGGCACGCGCTTTACGCCAATCTGAATCAGACATATGACCGACATCGTGCCACGGCCACCAAATGCCATCTTGTGCTAAAGGTTTGTTAACACGTTTAGATAAATGATTGGCTGGTAACGTTAAGGTATCAGGATCAAACATGCTGGCATAAGGCTCAGGCACGCGGTAAGCAGGATGTGGTTGGTTAAAGCTGATCACACCAAAAAATGGACGTTCATCTTTAGCCGCTTGTTTAAGCATTTGCTTACCATAAACTAATTTTTTATAAGCTTCGGTATCTTCATAAGTGCCAGGTAAAGTTTGAAAGTACTCATGTTTTTCATTATTTTTGTCTAACTTACCTTCGTAATAACCTTTAACTTGTGAAACCTTTGCATAAGGTGTCCATTGGCGAGAAAAACGTTCACGGGCCTCATGACCTTGCCCCAAATCAATTTCAGCACCACGCAATTTAGTACCCTGAGCACCTAAATGCCATTTACCAACATGGCCTACTAAATAACCGGCTTCTGAGGCACGTCTTAATAACCCACCTTCAGAAAGGTCAAGTTCTGAATAACGTGAATGATATAATTCTACGTTATCATCTAAACCATTTTTATGACCCCAACGACCGGTATATAAAGCAGCACGCGAAGGTGAACACAGCCCTGTTGTAGTCATAGCATTATCAAAACGCGTACCTTCTTTCGCTAAAGCATCAATAGCTGGCGTGTTAACTGGCCCGCCACGATAAGAGAAGGTATCAAAACGCATGTCATCAAAAAATATCACTAACACATTAGACTTTTTATCTTTTGCTATAGCTGTTTTTTGTTCAATTTTTTCATTTGCGTCACAGCTAGCTAAAGTTAAAAGACTTGCTGCGGTAAACAAATAGGTTGCTACGCGGTTAAACATAGTTGAGCTCCAAAAATACGGTGAGATAAGTAAACACCGTTTAATTCACAGATAAATAAAAGCACCATTGCCTGCTTTATTAACGTTTATCACTGACTTGGTAAATTTTATAGTCGAAATAAAATTCACCAAACTCGAATCTAGTACCTATATAAACATATGATGTTTATATTTTCAATACTTTTATTCATTAGAGCCCTATAAATTACAAGAACAGGGCTTGCTTTATTCAAAAAAAGAAAACATCATACTTATATAAACATATTATAGTTGTAGCTGAATTAATATCGAATTTCGTTAAACAGAATGTTGATAAGCTACGTTTAAAAAACACCATAGCTAAGCCGATATAAGTAGAAATAATAGCCGCTTTGCTTTAATTGCGAGTGAATACAAACAAATGAAAAAAAATTTAATCTTATTGTTAAGAAAGCCTTACTTAGCCTTAATAGTGTTACTTGCTATGCAATCAGGAAAAACATTTGCGGCACAAATAAGCACAGAAAAAATTAACACGTTAGTCACGTTAGTTAATCAAGCGAAAATAAAAAATATTGATGTTACCCGTGAAGAAATGACCTTAACCATGGCTGAGTTATTTTCAGCCTGGGCAGAGTGGGATGAAAATAACCAAACCATCAATAGCGAGTTTTATTTAAAACATCCAGTATATAAAACCAGTGCCGCAGAACATGCTGCTAACCTACCTGACTATCAGCGTAGCTCGGTTAATACAATTTTAGATCAAGCGATAGAAGAACTCATACAAGTAAACAACGGCACCATCATCAGAAAGCCTGTTCCTAATGTGGCTTTTGATAAAGTTGTTGTTGGTGACAGAAGCTTTTTGTTAAATAATTCTCCGGTATTCTTAAATACCTACACTTGGAAACCAGATGATCCACAAACTAATCCCTACTTTGGTAATTTAAACAGTCAGTTCATCAGCCCAAATTTTATTAAAAATGCCTCGGGAGATGTTAACCAAAGTCAATATAACAATATTAATAACGATCACGATGAACGCATTGGCCAAGTATTTGTTTCTCATTCTGGCATACCTGATTGGACAAACACTGCCTATAGTAATTTTACCGATGGCAGTAGATTATTCAGTAAATATGATATTGATCACCCAAACGCCCGTACTTTATTCGCAAACTTGTTTGAAAAATTCATTCCTATTCTCAAAGACAAAAGATCGTCCGAGTTAGGTTACATGTTATTTAACGAACCAAGCTTTTTTACTCAAGCAGGGGTCTGGAATACAGGTGAAGTATCAAACTATACCAAAGAAAAGTTCAAAGTTTGGTTAACAAAAAAACATAGTAGCATTAGTCAATTAAACCTCTTATGGCGTAGCAACTATAATACTTTTGATGATATTGATATATCCATTCCTATGTCAGGAGATTTACAAGGCTCAGCCATTTGGTTCGATTGGATGCGCTTCAATCAATTACGCGTTACTGATTGGTTTAGTTTTTTAACTTCAGAAATTAAAAAACATGACCCAGAAGGGAAAACACATATCAAATTAATGCCTTGGCTATGGAATGGCAACAAACGTGATCACGGTATCGATTTTGAAGCACTATTAAGCTTAACCGACATCATAGGTTTTGATGCAAATTCTGAATACCGCAATTTAAGAAAAACAGAAAGTTACCAAGCCGAATATAGTTTTGATTGGCAAAGCCCAATTATTTCATTTGATTTTTTTTCGTCAGTTCAGCCACAACAATTGTTGTGGGATTCAGAAAATCACTTTTTTACTAAAGTAGCATTTCAAGAAAAAGACATTGACCCGGCCTACGTAAACGCAATTTATTGGTTAGCTGCAACCCATGGTTTATCAGGTACATCAACTTGGGTTTGGGGCAGAAATACTGACGGTTCAATAATTAGTAGTCGGGGCACTAATTCTGAATATATCACTGATATAACCCATCAACCGATAGGTTTTCATACCTTAACCAGAACCATTATGGATATTAATGCCAACATGGCTGATACCGTAAAGTTACAACAACTTAAAAAACCGATTCGACTTTTTTATTCAGAAGTAAGTGCTATTAACCAAAATAATTATATGGAGAGTATTCGACAAGCACATAAAAAATTATTTTTTGAAGGACTACCTTTAGGTTTTGCAACTGAAAATATCATCAACAAACAAGCTAATAGCTGGCCCGTTGTCGTTATTAAAAACACACCTCAAGTTACCAGCAATGAATTACTCGCTATTCAGCAATATATAGATAACAAAGGCACGGTATTAATTGATAATACCAGTTTACTATTTGACGAATACAACAACCCACACCCAAGCTCACAGATCCCAGCTGGAGAGCAAGTTATTTATTATCAATCAGATGACGAACTAAAAGAAAAAATACTCGCGTTAACTTCAATTAAAGCATTATTACCCGAAGTTAACGTTATTGAAGCCAATAACGACAAAAAAGTGGCATGGCGCATTGCACAAAAAACTGACAACACTTATGTATTATCAATGATAAATACAGGTAAGCAGCCGATTGAATTAAAAATAGCCGCCAAACAAAACAACAAACGTTTATTTTTAACTAATTTACTCAATGGGCAAAATATTGATACTGATTTAAGCTTAGCAGCTAAGCAGCACTTACTTGTTGAAGTAGAAGTTATCAGTGAAGACATTGAAGAAGAGACCGTTACAACTATACCGCCGTTAACTCCACCGGTTAACACGCCTGACAAGGACAATAATACAAACGAGACAAGTAACGAAGCCAGCACGCCACAGTCAACTGAAAAGCAAACTGGTAATATTAGCGGTGGTTCAATTAGCTTTATACATTTATTCATATTAGGCTTAGCAATAAGCTTAATTCAATTATCACGTGCTTTAAAAAAGGGTGTTTAATCTATGGTAAATTATCAAATAAACCCTAAAAATAAACCTTCAATGATTTACGTAGGTCAGGAACGTTCTCCTGTTTTGATCATTGACGATTTTTTATTAAACACCCAACCAGTTGTTGATTTTGCTTGCCAACAAGCGTTTGTCGTAGGTCAAGAACATAACAACTCATATCCTGGCATAAGAAGCGCCATTGGTGACGATTATGGAATGACCGTACTAAAAGCGATTGCCCCTTATTTTTATAACACCCTAAAAATACCACCGAATTTAACCTTAACACCCTATAACGGCTGCTATTCTTTAATAACACAAGCAGAAAGCACCTTAGAGTTAAGGCAATGTATTCCTCATTTTGACAACGACAATATCTATAGCTTTGCTGCACTGCATTATTTAAATAAAGGCGATTTTGGTGGCACCGCATTTTACCGTCATAAACCCACCGGCTTTGAAAATATAACAAATAGTAGAAAAGAAGAATTTTTTAATTCAGCGCAGCAATATATTGAAAAAAATGGTCATACAGAACATAAATATTTTACTGAATCAACGGGACATTTTGAATTACTTGAGGTGATCGATTACAAACCAAATCGCTTTATTATTTATCCGTCAACCTTGTTGCACTCAGCTTATTTAAAACAACCGGACAATAATATTGACGATAATCCAGCAACAGGTCGATTAACCGCTAACTTTTTCATTGAATTTAAATAGCTGAGTTTAATTAAATTTAAAAATTAAATAAGTAAATTTTGGGTGAAATAAGGGGGTAATTAAGATACAACAAAGTCGCTTGGTGTTAACAATATTATATGAATTAGTTAGTATTCGATCTTACAAACCCCAAGACCCTGTAACACATTTTGTGTAACTGCTCTTATGCAATGACTAACGGTTTACCGACAAAATGGTTCACTTAATCAAGCAAAAACACTTCTTGATATTTATTTTCTATTTCTTTGACTTCAACATCAGTTAGTGCAGAGAACTCTCTAGTTGTAGCCCTTTTCGATAACCTACCATTACTCTGACGCAAAAAGTTAAGTAGTAAACTTAAGCTTTTTTGTGGCATATCAAACCGATTATTTACATAGTTCCAAATTTCATCGTACCTTTCAAGATAAAGAACTTCCTCAGGAAGAACAGTGTCTACCGTATCTTTTACGCACTCAAATAAAAACTCCACTTGGCGTGTCATATCTCCAAATCGATACAAGTCAGCCGTTTCATTTGTTACATGAACATTGTTATCTTCAGTCGGTTGCCATTCAACATACTTCAAACGTGGTTGTGTAAACTGCTCTAACACGGCTTTGTACTCTTCTATTTTTTCTAGAATGACTGCTGATACGGGGAAAATAACTCCTTTAGGCGTGAAGCCACTCTCAGCTAATACGTGATGAATTAAGTAGCGATGAATTCGTCCATTACCATCTTCTAACGGATGAATAATCACAAACGAAAAGGCAATGATTGCAGCAGCTAAAACAGGATGAAATCCTGAGTCTTTCATTAATTCATACCCATTTAGATAAGCAGCGAGTAGCTCATCAAGATCTTCTGGCTTGGCTGATATATGTTCAGGTATTGGTATATTGGTCACACGATCATGCTCACCAACAAAACCGCCAACACAACGAATTCCCGGCAGGATAAATCGACCATCAGGAATGACTACTTCTTGTAAACGTTCTATCTCCTTTACGGTTAATGGCTGCATGCCTGCTTGACCGATAATTTTCCCCCATCGCTCTATACGATTATGAGGAGGCGCTTCTCCTTCAATAGTATATGAAGCCTTGGAGTCTGAAAGCAGTAAAAAAGCAGCAGCTCTTGCAAGTAAGTCACTGTGAACAGCCCCTATATTTTGAGCCGCTTTTTCGTCTAAGTTTTCTCCAATATATTGAACAAGCTTCTCTGTTTTCTTAATTAAAGGACAGAACCCATTAACACCCGGTAAGTTGTTATTTATTCGTTGGCGTGAAACCTTGGTTTTGGCGCAGCCAAATTGTAGTTTTTCATTTAGCGCGTCAACATAATTACCAGTAGTAGCATCCACAATGGGTAGTACTTGCGCAGTGAGCCATTCATAGAAAAACCAAATTCTGCGGCTATACGCGCCTGTTATTTCATTTTCAACAGAAGCAGTAATATCTTCGATTGCCAAAGCGCCAAATAAACTTTTCATAATAGCTAAATCAACACCTTCGTATTTCAACGCAAATGTTAATTGTGCAAACCAATGGGATTCAGGCTGATAACGGCTTCCCCATATTAACCACCTTCCTTTGCTTCGTTTAGCGTTTATAGCTGGAACTATGGCGCATATCGCATTAGGAGCAGGAACGCTTAGTTGGAATTCATTGATAAGCCAAGCATATCCAACCAGCTCAGCTTCAGGCTCTGGATAGATTTCTTCATCAAAGAACTTTGCGCGTTTAGCTAATACCATATTACCCACCTAAAAATGATGATTTACCATGAAAAACGATTATCGACCATGAAAAATGATTATATAGCTCACTACTTCATGAATTATAATTAAAAACTATATTATGACTGAAAATTTAAATCAACTGCGTGAAAAACAATTAGGAAGTGTGAAATATAATTATATTTGATGGCCTGGTATGAATTATGGTTATTTATTGGTAAATACCATAGTAATCTATTACTAATTAAAGTTTCACCATTGGCTTGAAAAAGCCAATGTACCGCCAAAAACAGCCTTAGGAGCAGCCTAGCAGGTAACAAGCGGACGTTATTCTTAACCAGTTATGCCAAAAGTCAAAATAACAGAGCTTTAAACAACCTGAGAAAAGGCAGCACTAACTGTACAAGTAATGTTCAAATATATTATTTCTTTGGATATCAAAAAATTACTCGCTATTTAACAGATCGAATTAGGTAAATTATTTGCTGAATAATTTACCTTTTTATTCAAGAGGATTGATTACTTAATTATCTCAAAATGCTTACCAAACTTTTTCGGTAAAATAGATTCTGTGCCGTCAACTTCGGTTAAATATACCACCCAAGCGTATTTTCCTGCTTCAAAGTTATCAAGCATATCGTTAAAAGGAATATTAATATCCTGTGGTTTGCTGATGGTGTATTTTATGGCACCAAACTCTTCCCAATTAACACTGCTTAATAATTTAATGTGTAAATCACGTGGCTCTGTTACATCAAATTTAATCGCTAAAAGCTGTTCTTTATTGTCCGTGATTTGTTTAGGCCAATTAACTGATTTAATGCGGTCTTGTTTACCAAACTTTACTTTTTTAACATATTTAGGCTCGGCAATAATGGTCACATCTTGAGATACCGTTTGACCAATACGATCATTCCAGTTTTTACCTCTAGGCGCTAAATAAGCATTCCAACGATATTTACCCGGCTTGATATTTTCTAACGGAAAGTCAAAATGATACTTGCCTGACTTTCTTATACGCTTCATGGTGTTCTTAACCGGTTGTCTGGTTTCTAAATTTTGTAACGCCACGTATAAGTCACGGGTTTTATCAACGTTAAGCTCAATATGAATAACTGGCATTTCTTCCAAGCCAATAATTTCTTGGCTGGAGAGTGAAAGAATTTCATCACTTTCAGCTTTAACCAACGTTGACGTTACAACCGTAAAAAATAATACAAGTTTAACTAAACTTAATAATTGTAGTTGTTTGAATGACATAATTTATCCCCTCAGTAGTTATTGTTTATATTAATGATGTTTTATCTTTAGCTTTCACTAATAATCTAGAACGTAAACCTGCAATTAACAGTAATAATGTAAATGAAACACTGCCACCTGAACTTGAACTATTACCTGCTTCTGGCTCTGGATTAGGCTTAGGTGTTGGTTCTGGTTCCGGCGTTGGCTCAGGTGTTGGCACTGGCTCAGGCGTTGGCACTGGTTCAGGTGCTTGGCTGACACTGTCACCAATACCCAATAAAACAACATCATAAGGTTGTAAGCGCATTTGTGCGGTTTCAGTTACTGAACTTATTAAATTAACAATATCGTTTGGTACACCATCAGCAAGCGCTAGGTTAATAATTCGCTCATCTTTACTAATATTCATCAAGCTGACAACATTTCGCATTTGTTCGTTATCAAAATACTGGTTCACTAAAACGCCATAAGCTTCATTGTTATTGGTATCTTTAATTTCAACCGATACGGCACTATTAACCAAGGTATTAGGGTGTTTACTAGTTAACGCCGTTTTAAAATGATTGGCCATATCAATAACAGCATCATCCCCAGTTCCTAAAGCAATGGTTGCAAACGGTGTAAAGGGTAAACGCTGATTTTGTGCACGAGTAGCTCCCAATTCGGTTTTGCCAAAACTTGCCGACGGCTCAACTAAAACTACACGCCCGCCTTGAGCAACAAAATCGGCTAAATCACTTAAGTCAGCTTGTGACACAAACGCCGTTGGTGACAAAATTACCGTTTGTGTGCTTTTATCAACATTGGTTAATTCGGTTGGTGTTGTAAAACCTACAGACACATTGAGCAATTTTAAAGCTTCATATACATCAGCCATGTCAGCGGTGTATGTATTGTCTTGAATCGCTGAATCTTTACTGTAATAGATTAAAAAATTACGGTGCTGTGGTACTAACGAAGTTACCGCTTTGCCATGAGCATTAATTTCTTTAATTACACGACCATAAGCATCTAACTGAATTGGCTGGGTAACCGTAGTACCAACAAAATCAGCACGGGTATCAATATGACCATTTTCATCACGGTTCCATACCCAAGCAGTGATTGCATCAACCCCATGCAGTGTCGCTAGCCACAAAGCGGCCCGAACATAGTCAGGTGACATATGAAAATCACGCCACCTAGCACCTGACAAACCATGCCATTCAGAGTCGTAAATTGGCTTGTCGGGGGCAATAGATTTCATAAAATCGAGCATGATCGATTGCGCTCGCCATTCTATGGTGTAATGTTTGCGCCATTCTTGCTCTAACCTAAAATCCCATTCAGCATCTTTTGAGGTGGTTTGTGCATCCGATCCCGGGACATCAACCAATTTTGTAATAAACTCAAAATCAATCCCTTCGTCTTGGTATTGGGCATGAATAGAGCGCTCGCCTAGAACTTTAATGTGAGTTTTAGCATTAGGATCTTTAGCATGTACCCCATCATGCAAAAACTTAAACCAGCTATTAACCCGTTCCATATTAAATATATGCCAGTCATACCAAACCGGCCCACCTTGGTAGCTCATAGCTAACGGTATCGTATAAGTGTATTTAACCGCTTCAAAATTATCAAAGCTGGTGCCGTAAGTGCTATTTAATGAAGCTATTGAGCCGTACTTTTCTGCTAACCAAATACCATATTTGTCCATGGTATAAGAAGAAACGCCTTCCGTGGCTCTTGGATCGTTAGCAACACCACCTTCTCGTATAGCAAAGGTCGGTTCATTGGCTATCATATGAATACGTGCGGTTTCAGGTGCCGAAGTTGCACTAACTGGCACAAATTCATCAAATACACTGGTTAGCCATGGGCGGACACTGGGGTTATCAATATCATAATTCGTGAATACTCGATAACCGGTTTCATAAGCAGCAGGTACATCGGTTCTAGACCAATGATTATTAGGCACAATATGACCTAAGAAAAAATAAAACGGTGTTCTACCGGCTGAAATTTGCTCTTTAGTTTCGCGTTCAAAACGATTTAATTGGCCACTAATAGCGCTGGTAGGTGAGCTTAAAAATTGTGCTGAATAATATTGTTCACCACTGTAGCCAAATGCTTCCATCACATCGGCGTCCATCGGCTGCCAAAAAAATTTATTCGAGATAAATGGCTGACCATCTATTTCAAAGTTTTCACCATTAAGGCTAACTTGCCCTGTTTTAAAATTAGGTGGCGTTTGCAAAACAATGTCACCATTCATCTGAGCTTCTAGCTCTGCTATTGCAGCATCGGCAACTTCTAAACAATCAGCTAATTCATCAAACGGTAAACCCTCTGCGCCAACGGGGTCAAAACGGGTAAAATATTTAGCATCGTACATTGCCTGCACCGCAGTAGGGTTCGCTCTATCCCACGGTGCAAAAGTATCTTTAAACAATTTAATGGTTACTTGTGATACTTGCGCGTAATCAGTTGTGATGCCAGCAAGTTTAGCGGCGGCGACTTTTTCATCGAGTTGTTGGCTTTTCGCACTCACTTCAACCAGTAGCTGGGCAAAGGTGTCATCATCAAGAGCACCGTTATAAACCCCGGCTAAACTTGGCATATTTAGCGATGTCATTAATGAGAGGCTGAGCAGTTTTTTTATATTTTTATTCATCGGTTAACCCTTTGTCTTAACGCCACTTTTATATTACTAGCGCCACGAACTACCCTTTCTATTTAAGTAATTTTGCAAATATGTATTGCGACCACCGACAAAAAAGATAATACTTAACTAAACATATCATGTTTACATGTTAACCAGAATAAAATGAAAAATCTATACTTTTTGATTACGAAGTAATATCAACATTTTTTGATAAGTTAACCGTTAAAAGCATTTGCAATTGTTGGTTAATTATTCATTTTCAAAACATAAAGATAGATGTCTGCTTTATTCAATTGAAAGAAATATGAGGTGAAGTAACCGTGAATATATTGAATAATCTCAAAATCAGAACCCGTATATTAATGCTTGTTTTACTACCAACCATTGTTGTAGTCGGCTTCTCAGTAGTAAAATTACAAGCGCTATCCGCACACGAGCAAAGATTAAAAGCATTAACTGTTGCTATGAACTTAGCTAAAGAGGCCGGCGACTTATTAAAAAATATTCAATCAGAACGCGATTACACCTACGGATTTTTGCGCGGCATGCCAACCGGCAGCGAAGGTAAAAAATATCAACCTCGGTTACTTAAACAAAGAAAAATAGTTGATCAAGCTATTGTAGACTTCACCCAACATATTAATGAACATAAAACCGCCATATATGCCATTGAAGGTATTGACGATAACATTGACGGTATTATTAAAAGCTTCCCTAAAATTGAATACACCCGAGGTTATGTTGATAAATATCAACTCCAAGACGACAGTAAAAAATGGGTAGTGAATAACTATGGCGGCCTTAATCGCCAAGCATTATCAATTATTAATGGCGTTATTCGTGCGGCTGCAAGTGATGAAGAACTGAGCATGCTGATGGGTTCTTATGCCGCTTTAATGTTATTAGACTCTATTTATTCATTCGAATTGAGTACAAAGTTAAGAACATTTAGCCAAAAGGAAATTGATTATACTTCTCATGGTAATAACAAAGCTGATTTTCGTCAGGTGCAAGATGCTCTATCACGGTTCCAGTCTTATGCTAGCCCCGCCCTAGCAAATAAATTAAATACTGAGCACTTGAATACCGAAACACAACAACAAATCGCAAAAATGCGCCATAAATTATTAAACTTAGGCGGAAAAAGCTATAACCTATCAGCCGAAGATTGGTTTGAACTTGCCAATAATAACATCGCTTCTTTACGTGGTGTGATTAGTTATGTTGAAAACGAAATTGAAGAAAAGAATCAAGCCGCTCTCTCAAGTGCGAAAATTGCTGTTTATAACAATATATTATTACTTGTTATTTTGGCATTAATCATTTGTTGCGTGTCATATTTAATTATTCGTTCAATTAATAGCCCGTTAAAAGTTTTGGTTAATGAGCTAAAACTAGTGGCGCAAAGTAAAGACCTTAGTCATAAACTAAAAGTTACAGGTAAAGATGAGTTAGCCGAGGTCACTGCGGCTTTTAATACCCTACAAGATAGCTTCAACCTAACCCTAGTGGGGGTTCAAAATGAAGTACATGCAATGAACGATTTAACCTCGTCGGTAGCAAAGGCAATGCAAGAAAACCAAGGGTTAGCAAATAACCAGCATGAATCCACAGATTCGGTATCGGTTGCTATTAACCAAATGACATCAACCATACAAGAAGTAGCTAAGCTTTCACAAAACACTGCTGATGCTATTTCACAAGCTCATACTAGTTCCGTTGAAAGTGCGACTAACGCAAATGCCAGTAAAGGCATTATGGAAGAATTAATAGCTGAGCTGGCTAAAACACAAGAACAAGTGCTACAACTTAACAATGAAACAGAAGTTATTGGTAATGTCTTGAACGTTATACAGGGTATTGCTGAACAAACCAACTTGCTCGCATTAAATGCCGCAATTGAAGCGGCTCGAGCCGGTGAACAAGGTAGAGGTTTCGCTGTAGTTGCCGATGAAGTTAGAAGTTTAGCCAGCCGCACGCAAGACTCCACTAAACAAATTCAGCAACAAATTGAAACCTTACAAACAGGTGCTCGCAATACCGCCACAGGTACTGAACTCTTGCGTGCTCAAGGCTTAAAAGCCGTTGACGTGGTAATGGAAAGTGTCAACGCATTTAATGACATTAAAGAAGAGTTTGAGCATATTCTTGCTATGTCCACTCAAATAGCTACTGCTGCAGAAGAGCAAACCTGTGTCGCGGAGGAAATTAATCAACGAATCCATGTCATAAAAGATGATACAACTGAAATGACTAATCAAACCCATGCCACTGTGAATGCATGTGAGCAACTAAAATCATCAGCTGGCCGATTAGATGATTTTGTTGGCGAATTTAAAGTACAACTTAACAAGCAAAGTTAAGCTAAGTATATGAATTTGGCAAGGTAAGCAACGCAGGGTTATCGGAGCAACTTATATGATGAAGCTAATCAGTATTTTTATAATAGTCATTTCTTTTAGCTTTCCCAGTCATTCTAGAGAGATCATTTATCCTGGAAAAAATAATAACGGCTACATTGCTAATTTAATCAGGTTAGCATTATCGTATTCAAAAAATACCGAATATACCGTTTCCCCTTTAGGTTATTATCTTCCCAGAGATCGCGAATATAAATTTCTAGAAAGAAAAACGACCATTGATATCATTGCTGATGGGGCAACCATCGAGCGTGAAAATTCATATTTACCCATACGTTTTCCAATATTAAAAGGCTTGAACGGTTGGCGTGTTCCTTTAGTCCATATAGATAATAAGAATTTATTTGCCAATTTAACTTCCGAAAAAGAGCTAAAAAATTTACTCGCGGTACAATTTCACAGTTGGTCAGACAGCGAGATCTTGAGAAGCAATGGTTTTAATGTTTACCTGAGCGGTGACCAAAAAGGTTTATACCGTATGCTAGCTCGAAAACGTGTTGATTATTTCCCTCGCTCGTTACTGGAAGTAAAGAAAGAATTAAAATTTATCAATAATAAAAACATTGTGGCTGATCCAAACATCTTTATCCATTATCCGACGGCTTTTTATTTTTATGTCAATAAAACCGATTATCAACTCGCTAAAGATATTAACTATGGACTAGAAATGGCATTATTAGACGGTAGTTTTGACAAACTATTTGAAAAATATTTTGGAGAAGCGGTCAAAGAAATTGAAAACAGCTCAAGGCGGATATTTGAATTATCCAACCCCTTGCTTTCAGATAAGGTTCCACTCCAGCGTAAAGAGTTATGGTTGGACGTATATCATAACAAAGAAAACTGCCAAGGTTTATGCAGGTAACTTTGAGATTTCCTGCGATTACTCAATTATATATTTTCTAGGGTGTTCGCAGCTCTTTTGGTGTAATTCTTTTTACGCTGTAATAACGCCAAATTAACTTTTAAGTAAGGTTGAAGATTCAGGTTTAGATTTAATAAATAACCTAACATTATTTTAGCCAACATATTATTTGTTTCTTGACAAGCCACTATGCATCTCTAGTTTGTTCGTTTTATTGGAAATTTGTAGACTGAACCGATTTAATTGAGCAAGCATTAAAAAATAGATGATGCAAATAAGGAATTTGAAAACGGCCTGAATCGATTTATGATTGAGTTCGAAGACCGTTTGAAAATGTTATTTAAACTGGCCAGTTACACAAAATGTGCTACAGAGGCCAAAAAAAACAGACATACAAATAACCAAAATTAGTCCTTTATTATTATCGGACTGATATCTTTAGTTAAATAAATTTCTTTACCGTTCGATGAATTAAAAGACGCAGACAAAGCATAATAATGCCCTTTGGCTAACTCATCAGAAGGTTTAATATTATCAAGCTCAAGCGCTACCGCTAATTCACCACCATACCTTTTATTTTCCGCCAGTACGGCAGCATCGTTAGTTTTAGTTACTAAACGTACAAAACCGTCAGCATTTTTTTCAACTAACGCTATTGTAATACCTTGGCTTTTACCTTCTACAAGATGATAATCACTACCAGCATGGTATTTAATATTAACCATTAATGATTGTTGATTATGATGAGCCGTTGATAGCAACTTATCAGCATTATCTAACCAAATAGCAGGTAACGCTTGCCATGTTTTAACATAATCAATTTGCATGGTAGCATCTTCCGGAAAGCCCACTTTAGTAACATTATCAGGATTAGGATCGGCACGCTGACATTTTGCATTATATTTTATGAATTGACGGCGCAATCCCATTGATAATATAAGGTGCATAGGGCGATGCCAAAACAAATTAGCCTTTTCACCAACTAATTTTCCGTCAACATACCAAGATATTTTGTCTTTACGATTTTCTACCGCATAAGTATGAAAGTCTTCTGATGGGTCAAACGGCGCTTCATACCGCAATAATTGTTCAGCTGGGAATGGTTTAGGACGACGCCAAATTTTCTTGCCATTTTTACCAATTAAACGTGCATGTAAGTTATGATCCATTACATTAATTGGATCGGCATCATCGGCCTTAGGCCCATGCCAGTCAGCTTGTTGTAATTCAACAATGTCAATTTCACTATAATCTACCGAACCTTCAACCTTACTGTCTGAATACGGGTGGCCATCACTATATAACCAAAACGCAGGGCTTAAACCAGGAAATACTTTAACACCTTTAATGCGCGCTTCATAAAAACCGTAAACACTTTCGGCGTGTGTTCTGACCGCACCAGATTTATAAAATAATTCACGGTCTACTCTTTTACCGCCTTGGCAAACATCTGGGAATTTACGAGTGTGAGTTTCTTGGGTTACTTGAATATTTAACTTACCGTCTTTAACAAAGCTATTATCTTGCTCGAATGTCCAAGCACCAACAATTAAACTTTTTGGCGCATTTTGCCAAATAGCCGTATTTAACTTATCACCACTAAAGTCATCAGAACGATTGCCCTTAAGCTGCCAGCGTTCATTGCCGGCCTCAAAGCCTGTTGGCCTAACCACCTCAGCAATACTGTAAGTTGATAAAATCAAAGGGAATAGTGTGATTAATTTTAAGGCACGCATAGTTTTTCCTTTATTGGTATTACATATTTAGCAATAGCTACTATAAATAAAAAAGCCACCTTATTGGTGGCTTTTAATACAATAACTACGGGTTATTTTTCAATAATTGAATATTCATCAATTAAAATTTCATCGCCTGCAGAGAGTCCATCAAAGATCCACTCAGGAACCATAGAAGAGTCAGCTTCAGCGTTGCCATTTTTATGTACCCAAGTATCAGGTATTGTAAATGAATCATTTGGTATAGCGCCGTCTGTCCATTGTACATCCATAAACTCAATGTAAACCCATTCGCCGTTTGCATCACCAGGAATAGTACCTTTAAAGTTTGGTCCAATAGCGCGTTTAGGTCCTCTATCCGGGCCGTCAACAACTACCCAAGGTAAAAGATGATGGGTAACCGTTACATCATCGGTATTAGTAGGGTCAGCTTTAATCACTTTAGCCCACATAGATACCTTAATAGTTTTATTATGACTTTCAGGGAATTGAGCATAGTTTACTGCAAACCAACTAGTCGCAGTAGGACCTGCTTGCCAATCAAAGAAATTAACCCCTGCTACGCCACTGCTGTTTGCTGTATTATCCGGTACAGGAAGTGGGGTCGAATTACGAACAAACGATATAGCACCACTACCATTAATACCTGCTGTCGCTTTACGGCTAGATGAACCATAGTCTGTACCAATTGGAGCATAAGGTTTTTGATCGGAATCAAAGGTATTATCAAATGACGATGTTGCAACTGAATTACAAGCAGCATTTGGTTGAACAGTTAATTCAATTGATTTATCAGCTGTGTCAGCAGAGTCATTTGAACCCGTATCACCCGTTAAATAGCCAACCGTTACTGTAGTTGTTGGTAAGTTATCAAGATCCGCTGGGTTTTCTGTACCAGTACTAAACATACCTGTCGCACCAAAACCACGCATGTGCTCTGAGGCATAAGCAACATCTGGGTTAGATGACATCCAATCATAGGTATAACTACCTGTTAAATCACCAGCTGCGTTTGACGGTTCAACAACAACACCAGTCATAGTACACGCAGGTACTTCTTTCATACCTACTGGTGAACCAAGTTCATCATTAGGCTGATTAGTAATGGCTAAGGTAAAACCAGAAGTAACAGTAATGTTAGCCGTTGTAGACATACCAGTACCGGTATGAGTAATAGTAACCTCTGTGGTGCCTTGACTAACACCTGTCACTTCACCAGTATTGGCATTTACTGTCGCAATATTGGTATCAGCAACGCTGTAAGTTAATGATAAATCACTGCATGCATAACTAGGGTTAGTTTGTGCAACTAACTGAGCAGTACCGCCCGCAGGAAGTTCAATATCAGCTGCAACAACCTCAGTTACCACATCAGGCGCTGCATTAATCGTTAACGATAATGTTCTACGTGCAGGTTCTTCACCTGGCGCTAAAACAAAACCAGCGTCAACAACATAAGAAATGTTATACGTTACTGATGATGGGTTATCCACTAAACCATCAGGTCCAGGAATAATGCCTGCATTTTGTCCAGTAGTGCGGCCACTGTTTTCATCAGACATATCACATTCATGCAAACTACTACGCCATGCGTTGTTATGTACAGATGGTGCTGGATAATCAAAAGCGTCTGTGTTTACCACTAATTTTTTACTATCAGCAGTTAATGAAAACGGTGAAATCGTTTGATTAACAACACCAACCGACGGCGATTCATAAGTGTAGAACTTAGCAGGTACAGTTTCCTCTGGCGATGGAAATACCATTTCAGATACAAACACAGTTAGATCAGAGCCTGATAAGGCAACATCACCGACCATAGCACCAGCTAATAAATCTACTTCAACTGAACCATTACCTTCTGTTAATGATACTTGCAGATTTTCAGTAGCGAAGCTGACTTGCTCTTCGCTTGAAAAATTATAATCTTTACCTTTGTCTGCCGTATCACAAGCGGTTAATACACTTGATAAAGTTGCAGCAATTAATGTCGTTTTTAGTAAGTGGGTTTTCATCTTACTTCTCCAAATTTTATTTTTATATTTTGGTTATCTTATTTAGATAACCAAAATTGATATGGGTTTAGGTTATGTATTCAATCGTTACTAAAAGTTAACGCGAACACCAAAACGGAACTGGCGACCTGTACGATACAATGCTGTAGTTCTCTCACGACTGATTGAATCATCATCAAGCACATTACCTTCATCAATTAAGATGTCTGTACAATCGCTACACCCTCGAGTTTCTTTTGCAGTAAAAAACAAACGACGTGTTTCATCTGTTAAGTTAGTTGCTTGGAAAGTAAACATGACGTTTTTATTATATTGATAACTAGAGCTGATATCGAAACGGCCCGAGGCATCTTGCCAAGTAGTACCACCAATTAAACCATCATCAACCAATTGCTCATCAGTCCAACGGTGTGCTAAACGCACCATAAAGCCGTCTTTTTCCCAGAACAACGTACTGTTAGCTGAATGCATTGGTGTAAACGGTTGTGGTAAAGGTTGCGTAAATAACCCTGACGTACCAATTGCTTCAGCATCAGATTCAGACTTTTGATACGTGTAGTTAATGCTTGCACCTAAACCTGACCAATTACCAGGCAAGAAGTCGTAGTTTTGCGTATAAGCAAGCTCTAAACCTTTAATCGATGAACCTGCACCATTTTTAATAACTTCAATATTCACCGTGTCACAGGCAATCACAAATTCGCGGAAGAATCCCGCTGATTGACGATGAGGCATACAACCATCAGCATCACCTACTTGACGATCAGCATCATAATCTAACAATAAATCGGCTGAATCTAAGTCATACTCTGTGCGCACATCTTTGTAGTGATATGGCGTGGTAACGGTACGCTCAAAGTTTTTCATGTCTTTAAAGAATAACGCTGCAGAAAGCAAACCTGATTCACTAAAGTACCATTCATATGAAAGATCAATATTATTCGATTCAAGCGGCTGTAAGTTTGTATTACCGGCAGAACCAACAGAAGGACCCCATTGAATTTCGCGAATTTGCGTACGTGGATTTAATGAATCAAACTGAGGACGCGTCATGGTTTTTGATACAGCAAAACGGCCAATCATTTCATCATTAATAGCATAATTAAGGTTTAAACTAGGTAACCAAACCTCTGCACCACCCGTGTTTGTAACAACAGCCTCACGAACGCTAGATCTGAAATCATCACGCGCTAGTACACCATTAGCAAATGAAGTTGAACGGTCAATAAATGGCCAGAATTCACCACTTGTTGAGAAATCACGGTTCTGGCGTTGCGACGTTGAGTATAAAACACCATCAGCACCTAATACCTCAGATGGTAATGGTACTTGTGTAATGCCATCAGCTGTTGGAGCGCCCCAAACTAAACGGTTAACATGTGGGCCGAATGTGCCATCAGGACCTTCAATGATCCAGTTGCCATCAGCATCTACAGGAATTGTTGCATCTTCAGTATAGTTATAAGCATGCGAAACCTGCCACGCATAACAACCTCTTAAGTCAGCATCATTTGCAGGAACGTTTTGACGATTCTGCGTATCAGTGCCAAAATCATTACCAGCAATCGCTTGTGGACAAGGATCTTGTCCTTCTATCGTAGCAAGGCCACGGGTAACTAATAAATCGTAAGGGTCAACTACTTGTGGGAAGCGAATAAAGTTAATACCACCGACACCAGTAGCAACTGATTCATCTTTAACATAGCGAGTACCGATATTACCGGTTAAGCGGCCATCCATAAATTCAAAATTAACTTTAAAATAAGCAGCTTTTGTTTCAGTTTCCATTTCACGGCTACCAGTTGCTGCTTCGCGGAAACCAACAGTACCTGGGGCACGGTTAGTGATCGCTTGTAACGTTTTTTCACCGTCTAGCATTGGCCAGCCTTGGAAAAATTCATTACTTCTATCGTCAACAACACCATCGCCAAAATCATCAAATGGGAATGCATTGCCCGACATCATGTCGTTTAGATTGATAGAGCCAAAACCGGCTAATTGGAAATCTTGATTACCATTATTTTCATCAACTAATGAAGCAGCCGTAGTAGCAATGTGGTTTTGTATATTAACTTCTTTGGTACGTTTATAATATTTAGCACCAAACTCCAAGCCAGTAATATTATAAAACTCAACAGCCCAATTAAAATCTAAAAATAACGATTTGTTTGTATCTGATTGCTTGTTATCTCGAAGGGTTAACGAACCTAAATGGTTACCGTTTAAATCAAGCGGATTGAAGCGGCTAGTCGCGTTATTAATTGTACCATCAAGCGCATCAATTTCGGCAAAAGTAGTGCCAGAAAATAGCGAACATTGTGATGAATCACCCTGTGAGCAATCAAAACCAACCGGTTCAATAGTTACATTAGGATTAGTTTCGTCTAAACCTTCAATAATTTCTCTTGTCGTTCCACCCCATGTATTGGTAGATAACGCAATAAAACGACCTGCTTCATTAGCATCTGGGGTCTCATCAGTAGTTTTAGAATAACCCACTAATAAATTAGCCGTTAAATCATCAGTAATATTATGTTCAATAGTTATCGTTGCAACGTTAGTTTCAACTTCACGATCACCAGCATAACGTTGTAAAGAACCGGTATGTGAGCGACTTAGTGATTTTTGTAACGTATTGGTTGTTAAATCAACTGCATTCCATTCTGTCGGATCAGTTTCATGAAGAAGTGGGACATCAGGGCCATAGTTAAAGGCGATTGTATGGCTGTCTTGACTGACTTTTTGGCTACTGTGAGTTAAATCTAATTGAATGTCTAAATCATCAGTTGGTTGAAATTGAATACCAGTTGAAACTGACACACGCTCTCTGTGTGTTAAATTACTACCTAGTTGATGCCCTTCACGAACCAATACATTTAAATCACCATCATGAGCAATTTGTGTATCTGGATCCCAATCGGCTAAATCAGCGGTTGTTTGACCTTCTCCTAAAATCCGAATAGCTTTACCAGTCGCAGCATCAATTGCGCGACGACCACTTGGATCATCTGTCATAGCATCAGCAATAGGCTGAGCAAACTCATAAAAACTTGAGTTCATTCGGTCACTACGGTTAACAGATGTATCTTTAGAGGCAGTAAAGATAAAACCTAGGCTGTCATCTAGAAATTTTTCAGAAATGCTACCCGATAAACGATAAGAATCTTTACCGGCATAGTCATCAAAACGCTGTTCTAGAGAAAATACACGTCGATTGTCATTTAGATTAAGTGGTCTAACCGTACGTAATACAATATTTGCACCTAATGAGCCTTCATCTTGATCGGCAGCTGCCGTTTTTAATACATCAATTGAAGATAAAATGTCAGATGAAAAGGTACTTAAATCAACACTGTTATCAGCCGTAGTGCCATCTGTTGATCCGTCACCATTTAAACCACCAGTTAAGGCAACACCGTTCATTGAGATTTGGTTCATGCTTGAGTTAGTACCACGTACGGATATACGAGCACCTTCGCCATTACCTTCTTGAACAGTTACACCCGTTACACGAGATAATGCATCTGCGATGTTTTGGTCGGTTGATTTACCAACATCTTCTGCATGAATTGAATCTGATACACCATCGGCAAAACGCTTAGCGTTCATCGCTTTACGTAAGCTACCTTTAAAGCCTGTTACTTCGATGACTTCAATAGCTGGTTCATCCGCTTTTTTTTCTTCTTCAGCTATGGCAATGTTACCTGACATAGATGCCAGTATTGCTGCTGATACTGCTGTTAATTTAAAGTTGTATCTCATGTGTTCCCCACTTTCTTTGTTTTAAAGGCTGGCAGTAAAACTTAACCTGATAACCTTCGTACTAGCTTATTAATACGTTGAGTGAATTGTGCTTACATCTTCTGTTATCTGGGTAACTTACCCTTCCCCTTTAAGCATTAACCATAATAACTTTGGTCAAATACCCCAGATAACTTCGAACCTTTTATTTTTCTAAATTTTGCCAGTGGTAACGATCTTGACGTTCAATATCGTAATTTTCGAACTTACGTTGTAGTAACCATCTTGGTCTTTCTAACGTTGATTCCCAGGCAAATAATTTTTTAAACATGCTTTTAACTTTTTCAGGATGCTGCGCAGCTAAATCGTTTAACTCTTTAACATCGTCAGGCACGTAATAAAGCTGTGCTGGTCTGTCTGGATAACGAATAAGTTTCCAGTCGCCTTGACGAATAGTGGCGCGTGTATCTTTTTTCCAATATAAGAACTCATGTGGGCGGCCTTCATTGGTTCCATTTAAATAAGGTAATAAATCAACACCATCAATATCTGTTAATTTTTCAGCGTTCCCACCTGCTGCTGCATAAAAAGTTGGTAATAAATCTAATAAACTGATCGGGTAGGTATACTTTGCGTTGGCTTGTACTTTATTAGGCCACTTCATTAAAAATGGAACACGAATACCACCTTCTAAATGATTTGATTTAGTACCACTTAATGGTGAGTTGCTTGACGCATTTTTATCTGAAGGACCGCCGTTGTCATTGGTATAAACAACGATGGTATTGTCATCAATACCTAATTCGGCAAGCTTATCCATGATTTTCCCTGACGCTCGATCTAATGCTAACGTCATTGCAGCTAAGGTTTTTAACTTACCTTCTAAATTTGGAAACTGAGCAAGATCTTCTGGACGTGCTTCCATTGGTGTGTGTACAGCATTAAATGAAACAAAGGTAAAAAACGGTTTGTTTTGCTTAGCTTTTTTCTCAATAAACTGTATGGCTTCATCAGCAAGCAAATCAGTATAATAAGATTGTGGCTCTTCCATATTGCCAAAACCACGTTCATTTAAATCAAGTTTGCTGGCTGGAATATCAGAGTATTGAAAGTAGCTTCTAGCACCGCCTCTAAAACCATAGAATTCATCAAAGCCACGCTTAGTTGGATGAAATTTATCAGCCCCACCTAAATGCCACTTGCCATAAAAAGCCGTCGCATAACCTTGATCTTGTAAATATTGCCCCATGGTTTTTTCTTCAACCGGCACACCCATATCATTGCCATCGTTAGCTGAGTTTGCGCTCATATAGCCTGGAACATTGTTTTCTTCAAAACCAAAACGTTGTTGGTATTTGCCGGTAATTAAACCCGCGCGTGATGGGCCACATGTAGGGTCTGAAACATAGGCTTGGGTAAATAACGTTGCTTCTTTGGCTAACTTATCTAAGTTAGGGGTTTTCATTATTTTGCTACCATGAAAACCAAAGTCGGCATAACCAGCATCATCTGAAAATAAAAACACAATGTTAGGTTTAACTTGTTGGGCTGATGCAGATTGTTCTTCAGAATGAACTGAAAAACTAATCAATGTAGATAAACAAACTAACTTAATATAAGTGCGAAAATTCATATTTTACTTCTCTATATAGCCATGGCTAAGCCAGTGGTTCATTCAAATTTATAAAGCTTGGAGCGATCTCATTTTGCTGAATATAACTTTAGTAGAAATTGATAAAACATCTACAACCTTAATTAAGATTCTAACAATATGAACATCATATGTTTGTATTCATAATTTAAACATGTGATGTTTTAATAATCAAGACTTTTTACAAACTTATTTAATTGAAATAAAAAAGACTAAAATTTAATAACTTAGGAGGGTTTATTGATAAATAGCCCGATAACTTTTAGCTGTTTTTGATATAAAATACAGGTAGGTAATTACTTAAAAGCATAAATGGAAGCATAGAACGATTAGTTAACTTAATAATTGATTTACCCAATTAAAGAAATTTTGATACTAATACCAATACGTATAAGAAAGTGATCGCTTAGCGATAATTTAAAAGCTTAGAGGCAAGGCATTGATTGAAGAAAATGGTTATTCTCGGTAACGGCTTCTGCGTTACCCTGATGTCCCCATCCATGCGGGAACCTTGTAAAAATCAATAACGCCGCATATAAATCAATGATGATTCTTTATGATGATTGCCCGGACCACGGATAAAAAGAGTTAAAAAAAAGGATAAATAGCTCAGCTATTTATCCTTTTTTATTATCATTTCTTTAACGATAGAAAGATGTATTAAATTTATTTAATCATTTATAAAGGCTTATAATTTTTCGCTTTTAATCGACGAGTTACATCACTTAATAATTTTTCTGTCATACTTTCAGCCAGATCACCATTTCTCGAAGCAATGGCTTCATAAAGCTCTCTATGAAAAGGTACAGAGGTGTCATTTTCTCTTGGGTCTTGATTAGTAATACGAATACTGACTAATAAAGCAGAATATATCACCCCTTCCATCGCCGTTAAAAATTCATTATTAGCGGCTCGTAATACCGACTTATGAAATAAAGCATCAGCAATAACAAACTTTTCAACATTGCCTTTTTCTTCTTCCATTGCAATGCAAGCAGCTTCAATGGCTTTTAGGTCTTCATCACTTGCACGTTCAGCTGCCCAGCGAGACGCTTTAGGCTCAAAACATAAACGAATATCCATTAATTTATGTAAAAACTCAGGGTTTGGCGGCGCAGTAATATGCCAAGCTAGAACATCATCATCTAATAATATCCAGCAACTGCGTGGTCTCACTTTAGTACCAATACCACGACGAACATCTAATAAACCTTTACTAACCAAAATTTTAACGGCATCACGAATAACAACACGGCTGACCTTGTAACGTTCAGCTAAGGCATTTTCATCATCAATTAAAGTGTCAGGCTCAAAAGCACCAGCAACAATTCTTCGCCCTAATTCACGCGCAATTTGCACAGACAGACTGTGTCCCATCGTCGATGAGGATTTTAAATCATAATAAACTAATTCGCTCATACTCTATTCTTTCTACTAATCAGGTCAAAAAAGGTTGTGAATATATAAACATAGGACGTTTATATATTCAATGTTTTTATACTTAAATACTAAAAATTATACCATTTAACTAAGCGATTAAGCTACTTTAATTTAAACCAAACAACTGATATATCTATAAAATCAAGCCAAGACAAATTGTAAACAATCATCAATATAAATAGTGAGTTAAACTACCTTTTATACTCTACTATTTTTTACTTTTTAAATAACTTTCTTAAAGTTATAAAACTAACCATTAAAACGGCAATTAAATTTAAAGACAAACTACCGCCACCGGAAGATGTACTAGTTTCAACTTCTTGTTTATTAACATCATTAACCGTTAATTGAGTCGTCGCCGTGTGATTATTATCCGTTGTTATTGCACTTATGGTAGTTGTACCTTTAGCCAGCGCGCTGATCGTTCCGTTATTAGTTACTGTGGCTACGGTTTCATTTAACGAAGACCAGGTAATTGCTTTATCCGATGCATTTTCAGGTAATATGACAGCATCTAGTTTGCGTGTTTCTCCCACCGTTAATACAACAGATGATGGTAAAGAAATCCCTAGGACAGAGATTTCTGATGACGCTGCGTTAACATTAATGTCAACAGTGTCTCTGAGCAACCCATCTGATGTTTCTACGGTAACAACGGCATTGCCTGCGCTAATCGCGGTGATCACACCTTCAGAATTAACTGTAACAATGGAAGGGTTAGATGACACCCAAGTCACTGATTTATCACTCGCGTCAAGTGGTAATATTTCAACATTTAGCGAGATCGAATCATTAATATTAAGGCTGATTGAAGTTTCTGGTAAATTAACACTGCTAACTGCCTTATTCGGTAATAAACTTCCAACCCGGTAAAGCTGCATTTCATCAATCAAAAAAGCTTCGTTCTGCGTTTTAGTAAAATATACTGTCGCGGTTGTGGTGTTACTTCCCGTTGTAAACTGTAAACTTTGCTCCTGCCAACTTGATTTAAAAAATCTAACATCTGTTGCCGAGCCGCCATAGTTTTTAACACCCAGCAGACCATTACGCCATATTCCTGCAGCTTGATTTGTTCCTGTCGAATTAGCAAATGTTGAAAGAATGTAGGTTGTATTAGGCTCAACCGTTACATTTTGCTCAATAGTGACCGAGCCAATTAACGATGCCGCAGAATCGCCATCATGTACCGAACTATTGGTATTAGTAGCACTGCCTGTGCCACTCGAATGCCAATCATTCATGCCATTTTCAAAACTAGGGTTTGATATCAAATTAGGTCGTTCAAGGCAGGTTCCACTTGAAGGCGTATTGCGCTGGTACACTCTGGCATAATCAATAACAAAATCGATACCTTTCGAGCCATTAAACTGAGCTGAGCTTAGATTACTCGCGGGTACTTCCCATGAAAAAATTTCCATATCAATCCACGGACGCTGTGCCCCCGTTGCCACCCATGCATCACCCATTTCAGCGCGAGTAACGCAATTAATTAAAGCGCCGTCAATATATATAGCAACATAATCTTTATCCCATTCAAAACCATAAGTATGAAAATCCTCGGCAACATTAAAATCTAAAATATGGGAATTATCCCAAATACGTTGACCATAAGTTGGCGATTTAACACCATCAGTTACCCGCCAATCATGAAATGAAGTATGAAATCGTTTAGCTGACCATTTGTTATTTGGGTTATAGCCAAAACTTTCAAAGGCATCGGTTTCGCCTTGATTACCGGTTGTCCAATATGAACTTGAGATAGGCCCTGGCGCCGCTTTAGAGCGCATTTCCATATAACCATATAAGAAATAATTTTTTCCTAAAAGCGCGGCAGTTGTTACTGGGGCAACTTCACCATACTTTAAGTTACCGGTAGGATTACCTCCCTGATATTCGTCAGCAAAAGGGTAATCAGGTTGCCAACGCGCCGTCATATATAAGTAACCATCTCTAACAGCAACGTTATCTGGGTTAAATTGCGAGGGGGCACGTCCTTTCCATTGGCCATTCCATTGACCATTTTCGCCTTGGTTCCACCATACGTTTCTATCGAAGTCGTTACCATTAAACTCATCTGAAACGTCAGTATTAATTGTCCAGCCAGCACGGTTTTCAGGATCAGATAATGGTGGTGGAATATCAGCGGCATGAGTTGCATTAAAAACAACAGCCATTAAACCGCTGAATATTAATTTGGGATTTATCATTTCAATTACTTCCCAAACATAACATCAGCATTGGTATTAATGGTTTTAACTTCTGTTTCACCATTACTCCAAGTAACCTTAACTGTTGCTTGTTTGTTGCAACGACCTAAACCAAAACTTAATTTATTATCAAAACTTTGAGAATAAGCAGCACCACTAGCACCGCCAACACGCTTAACTTGAGAAAGTTTACAAGCATCAACTTTTACCATAGCCCCAACAGCACTGGCATCACCTTTTACTGAATTATTAACAATAACCCGTAAAAAGCCGTTATTGTTACTTTCATTTTGAAATAAATGCCATTTACCGCGTTCGTTACCAATTACAATGTCAGCAAAGCCATCAAGATTGTAATCAACGGTTTCAACGCCCATACCAATAGCACCTAGCTCTGTTGAAACAACCCCATGTGTGCTAGCTTGAGTAAATGATTTACCGTCTTGATTCAGATAAATTACCGAGACATTTTCACTAACTAAATTTCCGCGTTTTACGATCACTAAATCTTGAAAACCGTCATTATTAAAATCAGCTACCGATACGCCCATAGAATGTTCCGTATTTTGTGGTATAAATTTATTTGTCACATCAACAAATTTACCATCACGATTTTCAAGTAATACGTTATCTAAACCAGGATCGTTAAAACTTTCTGGCGCTGATTTAATGCCATGTGCAACTCCCGTTGATGGTGAAAAAATATCACCCGCAATACGCCAATAATTATTGCCAACATAGCCCACATAGGTGCCTTTTTCTTTTGAATTTAATATTGAATCATCAGGAAAACCTAACGCATCACTACTAACAAAAGTAACATCTCGACCAGAATGTATTTCACCTTCATATTGATAAGGGTAACTTGACTCACCAACAAACAGCCCTTGATGCGGCCATTGAGATTGTAAGTTTTCAAGTTTTAACACTTCTCCCGCTGCTAACTTATCAAAGTTAAACTTGCCTCGTTTAGTGTAATAACCAAAGACTTGATCTTCAGCATTATAAAAGGTTTGTCCTGCTTTAAATTCAGTACCTCGGGTCAAGAAAATATCAAAATCACCATCGTTATCGAAATCAAACTCTACGGCTGAGGTAACTTCGTTAATTTTATTTTTAAGCAATTTATCTGTTACATCAGTAAAAGTTAACTTACCGTCACCTTGATACAGTTTTACACTGCCATGACCGTAAATAAGTAAGTCAGTAATATTATCGCCGTTAAAATCGGTGGTTAATGTTTTTTGGCCATCTTGACGAACTGCCGGTAACATACTTGCGATTTCAAGCTGTCCGTTACCCGTGTTGGCATAAATATAGTTTTCACTTTCTCCGTTTTTTTCGTTTGAAGGAAATGCAAAATTTACAAGGTCAAGATCGCCATCATTGTCTAAGTCATTCAGTTTTAAGGTACGACCACGCATTAGCGCTAAAGGTGTTTTAAACTCCTCATCAATCGCAGTAAAGCTACGTTTTTTTACCCGATAAGCCTTGGTATTACGCGCATTACCACCAGAACCACCGCCACGAGATAAAAACACTTCTAAATTACCGTCTTTATCAAAATCACCAACGGCAATACCATGAATATCTCCCATTAAAATATCATAAGGTTTGGCATATTTACCTTGGTTATTCCACATTACGCTGACGCTATAACCATGATCATTCAATAGTAAATCGGGGTAACCATCTTGATCTAGATCGGCAATGGTTGGTGCATCCCATTTACGACGATTTTTATTTTCTCGGGCAAAACCCGAGGCCACTTCACTAAAATTTACTTGAGCAGTAATTTCGCTACTTGTCTCTACCGCAGTTACACTTTGACAAGCGCTTAAATAAAATAAGGAGCAGATCACACCGCTAATATTTAGTGATACTTTCTTTTTATTTATAAACATAATTTTTCCTATTTTAACTGTTAGTGAGTGACTTGCTCTAATGACCTGCCAGTAAAATCACGATTACCAATTCGGCTATTTTTTAAGTTGAAATCACACAACAATAAACATATGATGTATCGTGACATCTTACATTAAGAATTTAGATTAATGCAATGTAATAATCTAAAACTCGGCTTTAATGTACCGTCAACTAAACAGTAACCTGTAGTCCAAGTGCATGTTTAATCATTAAATTATGTATAAATTTAATGATTCAATCAGGAAGATAAAATAGTAAAAGTTAGCTCAGGTTTAAGAATTACTCAGTAATGTATTATTAATAAGCGCGGTACTAAATGTACTGTTTAATACGTTTTTACTTTCGTAACTATAAAAGACAATAAACATATGAAAAATTTATTATCGAAAACATCCAATAAATCGCTTTCCAAGCTACTTTGCTTGGTAACCCTGATAACCGCTAGCCAAGTATCAGGTTGTAATGATCACGAAGCTATAAATACGACAGCAGTAGAACAACAAAAAACTAGCTTATCGGTTGCACCATTGAGCGACACAAGTAACCAAGCAGGTTGGATATTAAACACTGAAGTTAGTGACGAATTTGACGCAGCGGCACTAGATGAAGATAGGTGGTTTATCGTCGGTAAACTTGATGAAAATGGCCATCCTATTTACAAAGACCCCGATCACCCAGAACGTGAAGTTTGGATTGGCCGCGCACCAGCACAATTTTCAGGACGTAACGTTCGTTTAGAAGACGGTATGCTAAAAATTTCTACACGTTGGGAACCAGATTTTCCTTTCACAACAGAACAAGGCTTAGATAACGTCAACTACAAATACGAAAACTTCACTACTGCCGCTATTATTAATCGCCATTTATTCCGTTATGGCTATATTGAAGTACGCGCAAAAGCGGCTGACGCAGAAGTATCAAGTGCTTTATGGTTTACCCGTCACGAAGTAAAAAATGGCCAACGTAATGATACTGAGTTAGAACTTGATATTTTTGAGCACTTTGGTAGCCATCGTATGGAAGGCCAAGCACACCGCGATAGAGACCTATGGTGGACAGTTCATGACTGGGATCCAAAATATGGTCATGAAAATGGTAATAACGTAACCTACACAGAAACTAAAGATTTAGGTTTTAGAGTCGCTGCTGATTTTCATACCTACGGTTTTGAGTGGACTGAAACAGGCATGCGTTACTATGTTGATGGCAAATTAGTGTCCGATGTATCTGTTGCTGAAGTTGAAGCATTTGCTAAGAAAAAAGGCCGTGACAAAGGCTATGTTATTGATAAAGCCATGCACCTTTGGTTAGATTCAGAATCTTTTCCTTGGCGCGGTTATCCCGATTCAAAAGAAGATTTAGAAGCGAACAGCCCAGAAGGTGAAAAAGATGATGGTATTGTCGATTTTGAAGTTGAGTACTTAAGAGTCTGGCAAAAACCTGAACACATGAACTATGCAGTTGATCACTAAATTTTCAGTGTTATTTACGACTAATTTAAGTCAATTAGCTAGCGCTGTTTAACTTTGTTTGTATGTTGTTGAACTTTATACAAATTTTAACTGGCTAATGAACGCATTATTTTATTATCCCACGGTGCTTCTTTGGAAGCAGGCAAGCACCTTGATGACAAAGTATTTAAATTCACAGTTAGAAAATATGCTTACCATAGCATGCTTTCGTATTTTTCCGCCTATGCGAATATTAAACAGCGTCTATTGGAAAATAGCTGCCAAAATTAACTTTTTTGCCACAAATAAGTGCTTTACATATTTGTGTAAAAAACCATTATCATCGGAGATTTTTATGATTAAAAAATTATCTTATGCCGCGCTATTAGGTACATTACCTTTTGGCTTTAGTGCATGTACATCGCCAGAGGTTGAAGAGCCTACGATCCAAACCGAATTTACAACATCTTCTATTGTACCAGTTACCGGTGAAGTTGTTACGCCACTCGAAAAAGAAGCGCTAACAAAAATCTTCCAACTTGAAGCTAAAATGGCTGTAGCACGTGCAAAAGACTTAGATGTTACACGTGAAGAGACTGTTGTATGGTTTGCTAAAGAATTTTTAAAGTACGCCGATTGGGATGAAGCTAACCCAAAAGCAGTTAACTACATGTTTGAGCAATACGGCCCGTTTAAAGCAAAAAAAGATGAGCTAGCTGCTGGCCTTCCTGATTTTCAACGCACTAAAGTTATTCAAATACTTGATACTGGTTTAGCTGAATTAGACCAAGTACTTAGTGGTGAAATTGTTCGTCGCCCAGTGAATAAAGTTGATTGGCAAAATACTGTCGCTGGCGACAATATGTTTGTTAGTAACGGCAAGCCTATTTTCTTATACGACTATTTCTCAAAATCAGTGGGTACACCACTTTCTGAAAAAGAAGTCTACAACGACCACTTAGGCGCAATTTTCCACGGCGGTGAAGACTTATACGAAGTTGATCATGACCGTGCCATTAACTCTTTCCTACTGAACGAAGACGGTACTTGGAATGAGAAACTAATGGAGAAAATCACGCAAATTTCTGATGAAAACATCGGCTTTTTAATTTACTGGAACATGGGTATTCCAAAGTGGATTGAAGATAAAGAGCCAGAAGTGCGAAAAGGCCGTTCGTTATTTACCGGTTACGATATCGATAACCCATTAGTGCGTGAAACGTGGGGCAAAATCGCCAAGCATACCGGTGAAATGACCAAAGATAAAAAAGTCTCTCGTATGGGATACATTTTATCAAACGAACCACACTGGTACTCTGAAAAAAATGGCGACAAAATGCATTGGAGCCACCAATTCCAAGAAATGAACGGCATCTCTTCATATACCCTTAAAAATTTACAAACTTGGTTAGACAAACGCTACCAAGGTGATATTGCCGCCTTAAATAAAAACTGGGGTACTCAATTTACAAGCTTTGAGAAGGTAAGCATTGAGATCCCAATTGATATTGCAACACGTGGCACACCAATGTGGTATGACTGGAACCGTTACCACATGGATCGCACCATCAACTGGTTTACTTTCCTACAAGGTGAATTGCGTAAAGGTAACCCTGAAGCGCATACGTCATTAAAAATTATGCCTAACATGTTCAGTGAAAATAGCCGATCGCATGGTATTGATGTTGAATCATTAACTGAATTAACCTCAATGATTGGTGATGACGCACAAACGCGTGAAAAACGTAAACTCAACTTTACTCAAGATGAACCATGGCAATCTCATTACGGTTGGTACTGGGAAGAACTTGCAACATCTTATGATTTCATGGAATCGGTTGCACCAAACAAGATCCACTTTAACTCTGAGTCTCACTTTTTATCAGCGTCTTGGTGGCGTGACATGGACACGTCAGTTGACTACGTAAACAGTGTTTACTGGTTATCAACGCTTCAAGGTATGGATGCTAACTTAGCGTGGTTCTGGGCGCGTGATCCTGATGGCTCACCTGAAGATCGTTTAGAAGGTGAAATGAACTTCTTTGACCCAGCCTTAGCAGGTTCATTTGCGGGTTCTAACAACCAACAGCCACATATTTCAAATGCTTACACGCAAGTTATGTACAACATGAACAGCTTCTCTGAAGAAATTATTGCATTGCGTGAGCAACGTCGCCCTATCCGTTTATTTTATTCAGAAACATCGGCAATTAATAAGCCACGTCATCAAACTGAACAATTTGATATGTACGAGCAATTATTCTTTGATGGTTTCCCTATGGGTTACGCCACAGAAAAAATCATTAAAAAGCAAGATAACAACTCATGGGATGCTATTGTGGTATACAAAACTGAGTTTGTTACTGCTGCTGAGCTAGCGTCTTTACAAGCATACTTAGACCAAGGCGGTACGGTAATTGTTGATAGCGAAAAAAGCTTAAGCAAAAATGAATACGGCCAGGCACATGCTAAAGCGCTGACCGAAAGCAAAGGCAAATTAATTGCACTCAACGGCAAAGCTGATGTTAAAGAAATTCGTAAAGTTGCGCTAGAAGCGGCGAAAACAGGTTTACCCGACTTAGATCTTACAGAAGACAATGGTTCGGCACACAAAGGTGTTAACTGGCGTGTCGTCAAGCAAGAAAACGGCAAATACCTTGTCCACTTAAATAACCTTGGCAAGCATACCGCTAAATTGAACTTAGCATTAAAAGACGGTGGCAAAGTTAGCCTCGTTAATATGATGACAAGTCAGGCCCTAGCCAGTGACTTTGAGTTAATTTCAAAAGGCGTATTATTGTTAGAAGTTAGCGCGGATTAGTCAATTCGTAAATAATCAAGATAGCCCAGTAAACCTTTAAGGTACTGGGCTTTTTATTTTTTATAAAGTGTCTTACTTAGTTAAATACGTTAAATAAGCTTGGAACTTTATCTAAATATACCTGTATTTACCGCCATTAACTCCAAGTAATAAAACAATAAAAACAATGACTAAAGTAAAGTTTAGGTAAATAGTTTAAAATTTTTTCACTTTAAACTATACATAACATCAATTTAAACATATTATGTTTACTATAAGGTAGTGTAATGACTGTATTCATTTAACCTGAGTTTTAGCTCAGTAATGATTTTAATATCAACGAAAACAATAATTGATAATAAACAGCTAAATACATAAGCCTATACTATTTAAAGTTCTAGAATTAAATACACAAATTAATTTTGGCCTTTGCTTTGAAAAGCGTAATTAACGGCCTAAGAAGATAACAAAGAGGTAAAATCATGAGTACAAACCATGTACAAGATAAAGCAATTTTGGCTAATTCTGAAAGCCCACATGTAAAGTTACGCGCGATAAACTTTGGTGATTGTCAATGGACTACCGGTTTTTGGGCTGATAAAACCAAAAAAGCCATTGATGTAATGATCCCGTACATGGGTGACGTTTTATGTGGTGACGTTGGTCATGCCTTAAATAACTTTAAAATAGCCGCCGGCTTAAAAGAAGGTAAACACCAAGGGATGTATTGGCATGACGGTGACTTCTACAAGTTTATGGAAGCGAAAATATACGCTTACGGCTTATCAAAAAACGAATCACTATTAAAAGAGCTTGATGAATACATCGAGATCATTGGTAAAGCACAAGAGCCTGATGGTTATTTACAGACTCAAATTCAGTTAGATCCAGAAGCTGATCGCTACGAAAACCGTAAGTATCACGAAATGTACAACACAGGTCATTTATTAATTACTGCTTGTGCGCATTACCGTATGACCGGTCAACGTAATTTTCTAGATATTGCAATTAAACACGCTGAATTGCTATATACAATTTTCTTCCCTGATACTAAGCACTACCGTCGTTTTGGTTTTAACCAAACACAAATTATGGGCTTAGTTGAACTTTACCGTACAATTGGTGAAGCTAAATACTTAAAACTAGCGCAAAAGTTTATTGACCGCCGTGGTACTTATGACATCGTGCACGACTCAACCACTGTTGGTTACCCGATTGGTGATATGGTACAAGAACGTACCCCATTACGTGAAGCAACTGATCCTGTTGGCCATGCTGTACTTGCTTTATATTATTATGCTGGTGCTGCAGACGTGTATGCTGAAACCGGTGAAAAAGCATTAATAACCGCTTTAGAGCGTTTATGGGAAAGCGTAACGCAGAAGAAAATGTACGCAACTGGTGCTGTTGGTCAAACTCACTATGGTGCTTCAGCTAACCGCGATATGATCGAAGAAGGCTTTATCGACGATTACATGATGCCTAACCTAACCGCATACAATGAAACTTGCGCAAACTTATGTAACGCTATGTTTAGTTTTAGAATGTTAGGTATTAATGGTGAAGCTAAATATGCTGATATCATTGAATTGGTTATGCACAATAGTGGGTTATCAGGCATTAGTATTGAAGGTAAAGATTATTTTTATGCTAACCCATTAAGAATGCTTCACAATACACGTGACTATGACGCACATGCTGACGTAACTGAAACGCCTAATCGTGAAGGATATTTAGCGTGTTTTTGTTGTCCTCCTAACCTTGTTCGTACTATTTCTAACCTTTCAGGTTGGGCATACAGCTTAGCTGACAACGGCGTTCATGTTAATTTATATGGTAGTAATAACTTAGCCACCACAATGCGTGATGGCTCAGCAATTAAACTAAGCCAAGACACTGAATACCCATGGAAAGGTTTAGTAAAATTAACCGTTGAAGAATGTAAAGCTGATGCTTTTGATATTGCTTTACGTGTACCAGGTTGGGCAACAGGTGCCACCATCACGATTAATGGTGAAGATGCTGGTGTTGATGCAGAACCTGCAACATACGCTATTCTTAACCGCGAATGGAAAGCCGGTGATGTGATCATTATCGATATTCCAATGGAAGCGACCTTTATTGAAGGTAATCCACGTATTGAAGAAGTACGTAACCAAGTTGCTATTAAACGTGGTCCTGTTGTGTACTGTGTTGAAACACCTGACTTACCGCAAGGCTCAAGTGTTTTAGATGTGTACGTTAAAGGTGATTCAGCTTTAGAAGTAGACTACCGCCCTGAATTTTTAGGTGGCACTACCATTATTAAAGCGGATGCTTTATTACGCCCGGTTAAAACAGATAAAATGTATAACGCAGTTAAAAAACCAGATTGGCAAGAATATAAGGCTGATTTAGTTCCTTATTATGCTTGGAGTAACCGTGGTTTAGCTGAAATGACGGTATTTATGCCCGTTGTTTGGTAATTAACCCTTGTTATCTTGATAAAAAACCGCTTAACCGCGGTTTTTTTATACCCTTTATCTGGTTCATTAACGGAGTATAGGGTTTATACCAATAGAATAAATTGATACCCACAACAGGGTGGTAGTCAATGTTCAATAACAAGACAAAATTGTTTAGGTTTAGTGACTAAATTTAACGATATTAGTGAGCTTTGAGCAAGCTCCCAAGTGCTAGTATCAAATAAAAAGTACAGTGGACACAGTCTAATTCTTTTAACTACCTCAGTTAATTAATACCAAGTTTATACGGAATGGTATTAATATGTTAACTTTTACTTATAACTAGGGTCTGTTGATCTTTGTTTATATTTTCAGCAATAGGCTATTTTAAGTGATAGCAAAGCATAATGAACGTTGTTTGCTTATTCCAAATGCGTGAATTCCAAATGAGTGAAATTCTAATGCAGCTAGCGCAGAAAATAGCCATTGCCCTGTGGGCTGAGGCTAAAATCGCTTTACTCGGCGTTAAAAATTATTGGTTTAGATGACTAAACGACATAATTTCAGCCTTGATTAAAGCGATTTTATCTCTCAGCTGAATTATTAAACAAAGATAAACAGACCCTAGGAAAAACGGCCAAAAAAAGCGGTGATCATAAAATATGACCACCACTTAAGGGGAAAAATGATCTTTCAGATCACTGAAAATTCATTAACAAGCCGCTAACGCTTTGACAAACGCTTTTGCGTTACTGCGAACGTCGTCGTCTGACATGTTGGCTTTATACAAAGAAGAACCTAAACCAAAGCCTTGTGCTCCGGCATCAGTATATGGCTTCATACTTTCAACTGTTGGGTTAATGCCGCCAACAGGGAAACACAAAGTTGCTGGTGGTAAAACTGACTTTAATGCTTTGAAGCCATCTAAACCTAACGCAGTTACTGGAAATATTTTAATGCCCGTTGCGCCTGCAGCTAATGCATTAAACGCTTCAGTTGGTGTTACTACGCCAGGAAAGGTAGCACAGCCCGCGGCAACCGATAATTTAATAACGTCTTGATTCATATTTGGAGTCACAACTAAATTAGCGCCCGTATCAATTACAGCTTGGGCTTCTTCAAGATTAGTTACTGTACCTGCACCAATGTAATAATTTTCACCAAAGCGCTCCACTAAGCGCTTGATGCTAACTAAAGCATCAGGACTATTTAAAGGCACTTCAATCATAGTGAAGCCTTCTTCAATTAAAATCTCGGCAATGCGAATTACATCATCAGGTAAGACACCACGAATAATTGCAATTAAAGGAAATTGCTCAGCTAAATTAAATGTTTTATTGTTCATTGCTTAAACCTGTAATTAAATTTTCCATTCCAGCGAGAAAACATTCATCGCCATTAAGATAGTTTGCTTTAATGCCTAAACTTTCACAGGCAACCTGATAACGTGCACACAATTTTTGACCACCTATTAAGGTAACTTCATCTGCTTTTGCCGCTGATTTAAGTTCATTACCAATTAATAGCCCAGACAAATAATCAAAAACCTCTGATTCAGCAATGTTGTTAAATAAACGGTGGGTGCGAGCACTAAACAGTGTACTGGTTAACTTATCGGTTTGACCCGCTTTAACCCCTTTTATAAAACCGGTATTGCTGTTAATTTGCTCAGGTAAACCTCGCCCTAAAATGGTATGTTGTGAAATAACCGAAAAAAGTTCGCCAGTCATAAATGATGAAAACTCAGTTAATTGCCCATTTTTAATCACGGCGTGTTTACTATGGGTACCAGGTAAAATGGCATGAAGATTATTATTTTCAATTTTTTGCAGCGCACCAAAAATTTGTACTTCTTCACCACGCATAACGTCGTAACAATCAAATTCTGCTTTATGACTTACGCCAGGTATAATAGTCGCTTTAGCTCCCCATGGCAGTTCAAAACAATGCACATGTTTAGCTAACGTTTTGCTGGTGACCTTGTCAGCAATATTGGTTGCAACATAATCAACATTCACCCAACCTTGTTGCGAACCAACCATGCCAGCCATATAAATGGGTAAACTTTCATATCCTTCTGCCCAACCACTAAGCACTTGTTGTAACTCTTTGGCAAACTCACCTTCTTTCACTTGTAACAAGCCTAACGCTAAGGTTTTTTCTTTTACCACTTGGCCGTGTTCATTCATAGCAAAAGCACGAAAGTTAGAGGTGCCCCAATCAATAATCAGGTGGCTTAAACTTGTATTTTCTGTCTTCATAATACTCTCTTGTGAAACAATCGTGTGATTAAGCTTTTACTAAGTCTTTTTCAATGTCTTCAATGGTTTTACCTTTGGTTTCAGGCAAAATAAAATACATGATGACTAAGCCGACTAAACCAATAAAGGCGTACATTAAAAAGACATTAGCCGCGCCAAAATTACTCAAACTCCAAGGGAATAATTCACTGATCGCCCAAGATGACAAAGTTTGTACTAAGGCAGCAAAAGGTAAAGCAACACTGCGAACGTTATTTGGGAATATTTCCGAGAATACCACCCATAAAATAGGGCCTATCGACATGTTAAAAGCAGCTAACATGGCAAATATACCAAATAGGATCAGTAACGGTTTAATACCTTGAATGGTTTGGTTAATAATAGCGCCTGTAACAAGGGGTAAATCTTTTTTATTAAATAAATTGGCGAGTTCAGCTTTTAAAGCAACATCATTGTCAAAAGTTTGCCCTACTAAGCCACCAAGTTGTGTTAGGTCAACCTGTTCGTTACTTAATTGTGCTTGAATTTTCTCAATAGCAACTTGGTCAAAAACATAAGTTGTATCTTTAAAGCCTAACCAACTTGCGCTGTGTGCTGCTACCACTAAGATCAAACCCGCAATAGTTAAAAAACGTCTTCCAAGTTTTTCCACGGTAAAAATAGCAATAAATACCGCCGATAAATTAACAATCCCCATGATCACGGTTTGCATAAATGAATCTTGTGTACTCATGCCCACTTGTTCAAACACCATCGGAGCGAACGACAATATAGCGTTCATTCCCGTACCACCTTGAACAATGGCATAAACAATGGCGACCCAAAGAACAAAGCGCATTCTTTTATGAAATAAGTTTTTTAACTGAGTTAAAGTGTCCGTTTTGGTTTCATGATGAAAACTTTCTTTTACGTCAGTAATAAAGCTTTCAATTTCAGCAACCGGCATAATTTTTTCAAGAATTTTTTTGGCTTCAATATCACGACCTTTTTTAAGTAACCAACGCGGTGACTCAGGTACTGAAAGCAATAACACTCCCCAAACAAAGTTAGCAATCAGTTCGGCACCTAGCATATACCGCCAAACATTTTCACTGTTTAAAAAGGTGATATCATCAAGATACTTGATTAAGAAGTAGTTAACTACCGACGCGAGTAAAATGCCTAAGGCAATCATCAGTTGATTAACTGAAACAAATTTACCCCGTAGTTTGGCAGGGGCAATTTCACCTATATACATAGCTGAAACTGTAATTGAAGCAAATGCTGCTCCGCCAATAAAGCGCCCTACAACTAACATTTCATAGTTAACGGCAAAAGCGGATAATAAAGAAGAGGCAGAGTAAGCCAATGCAATTGCAATTAGAATACGCTTACGACCAAAACGCTCACATAAGGTACCAATAAAAAATAAGGCACAAACAACACCTAAAAAGCCAATACCAACTACACGGCCAATTTGGCCATCAGTCAGCTCAAATAACGAACTAATATAGCGAATTGCGCCTGAAATATTCATTAAATCTAAACCAAACACAAAACCACCAAAGGCGGCGATCAGTGAAAATTTAGTGACATTTGAATTATTCGTTGCCATGGTTTTTCCCTATTTTCTAATGCTGTTATTAAAAACAGTCATAGGATTAATTAAAAAAATTGCAGTGCTAAAAACTTTCATTCTTTCACTGCAAAAAGGAGATTCTTATTGTACCTTTAGGCTAGTTGCCATGATTAATGTTTACTTTTAGCTTTACTTCGTTTGTCTTAATCAACTAATTCTTTTGTCTTACGAAAAAAGCAAAATATTAATAACAACAATATAAACATATGATGTTTATAAATCAATAACTATTTATTAACCACATAGGTAAAATAGCGCATAACTAGGCTACAAGCCTGATATCACTTGAAAATAAACAGTAAATTGGGTTTGAAGGTAAATATAGTAACGAAAGATGTTCTCTAGCTAATAACGTTAGCTATCAGCTAGAGATTTTAAGCTTTAAACCGTTTGTGGTTTAAATGGCATATTACGATAACGCTTACCTGAAGCGGCGTAGATAGCATTACTCAACGCTGGAGCAAATGGTCCAACACCTGGTTCACCTAAGCCAGTCGCAGGCTCATCGGAATCAATAGCATGTACTCGAACATTTGGCATATCGTTAATCCTTAACACAGGGTAATCATGAAAATTTGAATTAACAACCGCCCCTTCTCTAAAGGTAATTTCAGTATATAGAGCTAAGCCCATCCCCATCACCACGGCTCCTTCCATTTGTGCTTTAGCGCCATCAAGGTTTAACACTTGGCCACAATCAATTGCCGCATCCACATTTAATACTTTAATTTCATCGCCAGTAACTTTTACGTGTACTGCCATTGCCACAAATGAATCAAAACTATAGTGTACCGCGATCCCTATTCCCTCGCCCTCGGGCAATGTTTTACCATAACCAGATTTTTCAGCTGCTATAGCAAGAACTGCTTTTGAACGTTGGCATATTTTTTTATGTTTAGGGTTTTTATTCGCATCATACAACTGATTAAGCATTTCAAACGTAGATTTACCTGCTTTAATCGCTAGTTCATCAGCAAAAACACCGTAAGAAAAACCTAAGAATACAGCATAAACCGCACGATACCAGCCAATACGAGTATGTGCTGGTGCTTCACCACTTTCACTTCTAAAGTTTTTAATAAAAAACGGGTGCGGATTAACATCTTTAAATGCCGATTTAGGTGCACTTGTTAAATTTGGATTAAATAAGGTATTGATTGATGGAAAAGCAAGCCGGTGCAACCAACCTGTAACATTACCTTTATCATCTAATGAGGCTTCGATATGCTGGGCACTAATCGAATGATAAAAGCCAGTACGCATGTCTTCTTCACGTGTCCAAATAAGCTGTACTGGTGCTTTGATAGTATTTGAGATCACCGCAGCTTCATGAACATAATCACATTTAAATTTGCGGCCAAAAGCACCACCAGAAATCATCACATGTACGGTAATGTCTTTTGGTTTTCGTCCTAAATAATTTGCTAAAACACGTTGAATATCGGCAGGGCTTTGTGTTGACGCCCACACTTCACAGCTGGTGTCTGTAACCGAAACAACACTCGCATTGGGTTCCATGGGTGCATGACACAAATGACCACCGGTATATGTAGCTTTTACTGTTTTTTCAGCTGTTTCAAAAGCTTTATTAAGATCGCCACGTTGGGCAATAACTTTAGCTGGTTTTTCAACATTAGCGATCAGCGTTTTAAGGTACTCTTTGGTATCGTAATCGCCATGTGGACCTTTATCCCACTCAACCTTTAATAGTTTTACCGCTTGTTGTGCTGTCCAGTTATTATCAGCAACAACCGCAACGCCACCATTCGAGCTAAAAGGCATTTTTATCGGCTTGATCTCAACAACATCAATAACTCCCTTCATCGCAAGTGCCGCTGATTTATCTAACGATTTTAATTTTCCACCATAAACAGGGCAATGAATAATAGTCGCATATTTCATACCCGGTATTTTAGTATCAACACCGTATTTCCTTTCACCTTTAACTACCATACTTAAATCATGGCGCGCTAACTCAGTACCAATATATTTAAATTGATCTTTTGTTTTAAGCTGGGGTTTTTCTGGCACCGGCATAGTTGCCGCTGTAGCAGCTAACTCACCATAAAGTAATTGTTTATTTGAGGGTTTATGATAAACAACATGGTTTTCGGCATAACATTCATTAATCGGCACTTGCCAAATTGAAGCCGCAGCAGCAACTAACATTTCTTTTGCAGCAGCGCCAGCTTCACGCATAGGCGTTAACATAACTTGCGCACTTTTTGAGCCACCAGTACCTTGCGGGCCATATTTATCAGCATCGCCATCGGCTTGTTTTACCGTAACTTTTGTCCAGTCAGCTTCCATTTCATCAGCAATTGCTGCAGTTAATGCGGTACTAATACCTTGCCCCATTTCACAGCGGCCACAATAAAGTAATAAATCACCATTAGCTGATAAATGTATAAAAGCATTAGGGTTGAATTTTTCTTTGTTAGCATCACCAGCAAAGCTCGGAATATTAACACCCAATGCTAAACCACCAGCGGCAGCTGCCATCACTTTAATAAAGCTACGACGAGAAAAACCTGAAAGGTCAGCTTCAGGTGTAGCCGTATCAGGGGACTTTGTTAAAGCATTTAAAACATGATGATCCATTTTATTTCACTTCCGTTGCTAATTCATAGGCTGCTGATTTAATGGCTTTTTTAATACGCTGATAAGTACCGCAGCGACAAATATTACCTGACATAGCGGTGTCAATTTCTTCTTCTGACGGCGTTTTATTGGTTGCTAAAAAACCAGCAGCATTCATAATTTGTCCTGCCTGACAATAGCCGCATTGAGGCACTTTATTCTCTACCCATGCTTTTTGTAATGGGTGATCACCATTCTCAGATAAGCCCTCAATTGTGGTAACCTTTTTATCAACTACGGCAGCCATTGGCATAATGCATGAGCGCATTGCGACACCATCAACCAAAACAGTACAAGCACCACACAAGCCACTACCACAACCAAATTTGGTACCGGTAAACGCTAAGTGGTCTCTTAAAAACCATAACAGGGGCATATTTTCGTCAACATCGATAGGATAATTAACATCGTTAATGGCGATCATTTTTTTCATAGTTCATCACATTGATTTATTGAGTTGTTGTTATTCTAAGCATTTTTAAAGTCAACTTTCAACATACTTCTTACCTACATAAACATATTACCTTTAATTGTTACTGTCATTAAAACATTTGTTGGTGGTTAATCATGGTAATACGCCGTTATAAATACAAAAGAGCCACTATTGTTCAAATAGTGGCTCTTTTATTTTGTTACATTAAAATTAAATAGACTAACAGCTAAATTGCATACCTATTTTTTCTGCCAAACTCTGACATATTCAATTTCAAAATCAACAACTCCATCATCTTTTTTACCTTCTGGGCTGTTTAATTCTAAATCTTCTTTACTATCTGGCACACCATGCCAAGGGAAGGTTTCTTGATCTAACCAAATACTAATAGGCTTAGTCGCAACATAACCATCATAATCAGCAGGCACATCGCGGTTTTCTCTTGCCCAAGCGGTAACTTGCTCTGCACTTACCTCAGAGAATAACTTACCATCAACATAATATTTTACGCCACTTTCATCCCATTCAAAGCCATAAACATGAAAGTCGTCTGCAACCCTAAAACCAAGATCTTTACGCTCAGTGTAGGTTGGCTTACCACGCAATACTTTATTCCAGTCACGAATAGACCACCATAATTCGCGATCTAACTTAGCTTTTCCTTCGGCTCTATGAGAACCAAACTGTTCATAGAAATCAATTTCTAACATCGGGCCCATCGCCCAAAAAGCACTTGAAACCTCAGCATCGGCTGCTTTACTTTTTATTTCTAAATAGCCGTATTTAAAGTCTCTACGTCCAATAATACAAGCCGTGGTAATGTTTTCATATTTTAAAGCATCACCAAATACGGGTTTATGGATTTTTTCTTCAAATGGGAAGTCTGGCTCCCAACGCGTTTCTAATTTCAGTTTACCATCTTCCAAACGATAGTTTCGTCCGGAGAACTGTGATGGTGCTCTGCCCTTCCATACTTTTTTATTTGGTTTATCTGGGTGTTTATAAACAGGTTTACCATTTTCAAATTTACCGACGATGTACCACTTATCTTCGTCCATCGTAGGCGCTTCAAACTCATCACTAACATCCTCATTTAATACCCAACCACTGGTATTATTAGGATCTGATAATGGTGCAACTTTCAATGGTTGTGGCACAGCAGTAACATTTTCTTCGTTGTTTGATGCTACTTGGCTATTTTCAGTAAGACCACAAGACGAAAGCCCTACAAGCAAAGCAATGGTACTTATCGTAGTAATAACTGAACCAGACTGAGCGAAAATCTGTTTTTTACTTAACATAAACATAAAACCTTATTAAACATAGTATGTATACACTATACAATAACCCTAGTATTTACAATTTAATTAGTCATTATTTGATGCCCCTTAAGGCAAGTGAACGGTTTGATATAAACTAACATATTGATGTTATTAACTTTTTAATAAATAAAGTTGAAATCAGCTTACTTGGCAATTAGCGATAAAGCCAAACTACAACTAAGGCAATGTCATCACAAATAGCATCTGCTAATGCTGCAATAAAACGATGTAGAGGTGTTTAATCAAATTACGTACTGTAAAAAGTTGTATTCAACATTAGAGGAATTCCAAAAAACTGAGCGAATAAATTACTCGAACAATGAACGAAGTTACAAGGCAAAATACGCTGTTTTCTCTGCTGGGAACATTTCTTGATGGAAAGCCTATACGGGCTAAAAATAATTTCGCTGAAGCCTTAACTGACAGTCACCAATCAAAAAAGGGTAACTGTCAGAGCAAACCTAGGCTTGTAAAGATTGCATAAAGTCGAGCAAGTAACATTAGATCAATCAACTTTTATTTTGATTAACTCTAACCGCATTTAGCTTATATTTAGATGCATTGAACCACATAGCCTGTTGTTATTTGGCTATTTTTTAGCGACTAAAAACATACCGACAATTAGAAATATTGCGCCCAAAACACGATTAAATGTAATTTCAATTTTAGGGTAACCTAACCAACCATTTTGATCTAATGCTAATGATGCAATAACTTGCCCGCACACTATTGAAATAGCCAAAACTAAAGCACCAAGTTTAGGCGCTAAAAATATAGACATAGCAATATTAAATGCACCCAAAAAACCGCCTAACCACGCCCACCAAGGTATTGTTGCTAATGCGTTAGGTTTAAACCAAGAATCTCCTTGAATTAAAGCAATAATACCAAGAACAATGGTGCCAATAAGAAATGAGATAAATGCCGCTTGTATAGGGTTACTTAATGCCAACCTAAGCTGAGAATTGACTCCTGCCTGTGAAGCCAACGAAAAACCAATTAAGATACTAATTGGTAAAAGAATATATATCCCTAAATTACTCAATTGATAAAAACTCCTCGTTTGCATTATGCTTAACACATAACACCACATTACGCGGCTAAATAACAGTTCGTTAAAATAAGTAACACCGGAGCAAAAGCCAAGCGTTTAACCTTCTTTTAAGTAACTTGTCGATGCTAGTTCTGCTCCTTGTCATCATTATCAAAGAATATATCAAATAACAGAGTGCTAAATTTCCTTGAATCTTTACGATTTTGTGCTGCTATTTTTCGATGCTGTTCAGCAACTTCAGACTGACCTATAGATTCATAATATTTGCCAGCCTTTACATTGTTATCAGCACTCCTTTCTAACGCTGATGAAGTTGCACAACCATTTAGTGCAATGAGGAAGATAAACACAGTGGTGTATTTAATTGGCATTTCATGCTCCATTGAGAAAATATTTGTAGCAGGGATCCCCCTGCTAAATAACGCTTTGCTAATCGGCAAAGTACCGTTTGCTTAAATTGGCGAGGTATTAGCCGACCAACGATATTTTGCCCTGTTGCAGTTCAAACTTGATACTAAGCTTATTTACCTCTGTAGAATAAATCTACGTAGATCTCGTTCTTGCCGAAAAACATGCAAAATAAAAACTTTGTCACTATCAACTTTATAGAAAATACGACAAGGATTAACATTAACTTCGAGGTAATTTAAGTTAAGTAACTCGTTCGGTCTATTACCTGATTCAAGGTGACTTACTAACCTTGATATTTTATCGTTAACTTTGTGAACCAACTTTCTAGCCGCAGGTATATTATTTAAAGCAATGTATTCAGCTATATCATTTAAATCATCAAGGGCTGGAGATGTCCATACTACTTCAGCCATTTGCTCATTTTCTCTTTCGCATCTTGATTTGAAAATGTATTACTATTTTTAATGGCTTGCTCACCGCGCGCTACCCCTTCAAGAATAGCCATTCGCTGTTGCATAAACTCATAATCATCGACATCAACTAAATAATCAGATGGTTGCCCATGTTCCGTAATTAACACTGGTTTTTTGGAAGTATGGAGATCTGCCAAAATTTTAGTCGCTTGACGTTTAAGTGTTGTCACGAGTTCAATTCTCATGATAAACCTATTTAGAACAAAACAAAGTGTCACTATAGTATCGCACGAACTCGAAGTTACAACTATAGGGCTCACGCATCGTTAAGAAGCAAAAGCCAAGCGTTTAACCTTCTTTTAAGTAACTTGTCGATGCTAGTTTTCTAGCGACTACTTAGTTGTAAAGGAGTGTTCACTTAAAAATTAAAGTTTAAATTCATGAATAAGTTCATTTAAACGATCTCCAGTGTCTCCAATTTCACGAGCTTTATTAACTGTATTTGAGGTTTGATGCGTTATATTATCGCTATCTCCTTTGATAGTTAAAATTCGCTGGTTGATTTCATTAGAGACACTACTTTGTTCCTCTGAAGCTGTAGCGATTTGAATTGTCATTTGGGTTACGTTATCTAGTTCGATTTTAATACTTTCAAATGCTTCAACACTCTTAATAACGCTTTCAACAGCATGCTTACCTTCATTTTGTAAGCTATTCATGCTCTGCACTGCTGATACAGCACCCTGCTGTAGAGTTTCTATTTGTTGGTGAATTTGTTCAGTTGATTCTCTAGTTCTTGAAGCAAGGCTTCTGACTTCATCCGCAACAACGGAGAACCCTCTTCCTTGCTCGCCAGCTCTTGCCGCTTCAATTGCTGCGTTCAAAGCCAAGAGGTTTGTTTGCTCAGCAATACCTTGAATAACATTTAATATACTACCAATTTGCTCTGTGTCTTCATTTAAACGCTCAATAAGTATTGCTGTGCTGCCAACTTCTTCGGTAAGTTGTTCCATCACTTTTTTACTGTCTTTCGCATTTTCAGCACTTGATATCGATAATTCAAACGTTTTTTGCACACTGTCAGAAGTCATGGTCGCCATATTAGCAACCTCTTCAATTGTGGTCGTCATTTGATTGATTGCTACAGATATACTGTCTGTTGAAGATTGCTGGCTAGTCAGCAAATCAGATGTATCAGCCATAGATTGGCTAACAATTTGACTTGCACTTTGTATATGGCCTGTTTCATCTTGAACGCCTAATAAAGTTTTTCTAAAGCTTAATATTAATGTGTTGAAAGCTTTGCTAAGTTCAGATAATTCATCATCACCCTGTTCATTAAGCTTAGTCGACATATCCTTTTGTGTGGCAAGTTCGGTAAAAAGCTGAACCATACGTTTTAAAGGTTTTACTATACTGTTTGCTACCAGATATGAAATCAGGCCAATAATGACTAAAACCACTGATAAAAGTATAATTGTATTAATTACTTGAAATTTCGCTTCACTAATAAGGTTATCTTTTGTTTCAATGATTTGAGAAAGCACTTGCTCCATCATCTTATCGTAGAGTTGGACGACGCTATTGTTTATTTGATTCCAATCAACAGCTTCTTGCAAAGGTATTTTTTTATTTACATTTTGATATATGTTTGCTCTGACTTGAAGCGCAATATCGTCCCATGTTTTGTAATCAGGATGATTTATCATCTCTTGAAAAGAAATTTTAGATTCATTCGTTGCAAAGCTATTAAATAGCTCATGTGCTCTGCTCACAGACGTTGCACCACGAAAAATTTCTCCAAATATGTACACGTCTATTTGCTTATTGATTGATGTATAAGCGTACGCATTATGGAAAGAAGTTTCAGCCAGCGCAAAAACCAAATTGAAGTATGCATTCGACATTCTACTAAGCGTTTCGTTGTGACTAGAGATAACCGCTATTTCATTTAGGGTTAATACGAGCTTTCTGGCAGTGAGGTTAAACTGCCACATAACATGCGTTATTTTACCTTGTTCATCATGGGTGTGACTTTTATTTTCAGCCCCTTTTCGCACATACTCTAAGGTATCTAACATAGATTTTACTTGTTTTATTTGGCTCGATAAAACTTCAAATCGAGCCAGTTTATCTGAATTAGAATTGATGAAATTGGAATAATCTGCCTGAGCTTTAAGTGCTCTTTTATTATAAATTTGCATTTTTTTAAAGCTATCTTCTACATCGTTATCAAGGCTATCGATATATTGACGACTGTAATAAGCTTCGTTTAAAAGTGTTGATATAAATGGATAGGTTACATTTCCATATTTTAAGACAATTTCCAGCTGATGAATTTTTTCTTGTTGAGCATATGCTTGTTCAAGTTTTTCTAATGCGAACATCACTGTAACCACAAGTGGTAATATGGAAAGGATTATCATTCGCGTTTTAATTTTAAATTTATTTAGAATTTGCATTACTGAACCGTTATATAAAAGGAAAGGTCATTCAATCAATATAGTATATTTTTCGATTAAAGCTGTTACTTTATGTCAAAAAAATATGAAAGATAAAAGCAGTAAGATCATGTACCTATAGGAAAAAATTAAAAGTTCTATGTGCCATATTATGTGTTGTTACTATTAGGGTTATCACACTTAATGGTTCGGTAGACGTAACTTCTACTTGTTACTATCGTCCTATGTTTAACTAAATAATTTAAACTAGCTAAAGTCACAAACTCTTTTAGAGTAAAACAAATTGAGTGGGATACGTTTAAACTTATCTATAATTTATTTAGCGAAAACTTCAGAGTAATTATTTAATAGTCTAATACTTTAAACCTTTTTTGAAATATGAGCACATAATAGATTACAGGCCAAAAAAAGCAGTCATTAGATAAACCAATGACTGCATAAAAAAACTGGAGACGGGAAAACCCCAGTTACTTGGTACTAAAATCTATTTAGTTTCTTTCAAATAAACCGTTTTCTTTTCAAGGTATTGCTCAAGACCAAACTTACCGTCTTCGCCACCAAAACCACTTTGTTTCCAGCCATTGTGGAAACCTTGGTGTTGCTCACCCATACCACGGTTAACGTATACTTCACCCACTTCTAAATCATTAATCGCTTTGTTAATGTCAAAGAAGTTTTGCGTGTAAATGTAAGCACTTAAACCGTAAATACTGTCGTTACAGTATTCAATGGCTTGGTCCATATCTTTTACTTTAATGATAGGTAAAACCGGGCCAAAGGTTTCTTCGTGTACAGCAATATTGTCTTGTGCCACATCAACTAATAAGGTTGGTTCATACCAACAACCACCTTCATAGCCAGTTACTGTAGCGGTTTTACCGCCGGTCGCAACAGTAGCACCTTGTTTGATACTTTCTTGTACGATGTGATCAATGTTTTCAATTTCACGTTGGTTACATTTTGGTCCCATTTGTGTTTCAGGGTCCATTGGATCACCAACTTTAAGCGCTTTAACGGCTGGTACAAATTTGTCCATGAATTTTTCATAAACACTTTCTTGTACGTATAAACGTTCAACACAGGTACATACTTGACCACAGTTAGCAAAACGTCCCCATAAGGCACCTTCTACAGCCGCATCTAAGTCTGCATCTTCCATAACAACCATTGGCGCTTTACCACCAAGCTCTAACATAACTGGTGTCATGTATTCTGCTGATGTTTTGTAAATTTGCTTACCGGCTTTAGTTGAGCCTGTCATGGTGATCATTTTCGTGATCGGGCTTTCACATAATGCTTGGCCAACAACTGAACCTGAACCATTAATTACGTTCAATACACCTGCAGGAATACCTGCTTCGTTAGCTAAACGACCTAATTCGGTAGTTGCTAAAGGTGTTTCTTGTGTTGGTTTTAAAACAATACTATTACCTGTGATCAACGCAGGACCAATTTTACGACCAGCAAGTGCTAATGGAAAATTCCAAGCCGTAATACCAACAACTACACCACGTGGTACTTTATGAATGTAAATTTTCTCATCTTCGTTATCTGACGGAAGAATATCACCTTCAATCGTTAAGGCATTATCACACGCGTAATCAATAAAAGTGGCTGTTACATCAACTTCCATTTCAGCTACAGATAATAATTTACCTTGTTCTGCCACTAACATTGGCGCAAGAATAGCTTTGTTTTCACGAATTTTGTTCGCAAAGTTACGCAAAATATTTTGACGTGTACGTGCCGTTAATTTTGCCCATTTTTTTTGCGCGGCATCGGCAGTTTCTAAAGCTAATTGTGCGTCTTCGGCACAGCCTTTAGGAATAACACCGATAACTTCACCCGTCGAAGGGCTTAAAATATCAATTTCACCGTCAACTTTTGATGAAATATATTCACCATTAATAAAGTTTACGTTGTTTTTAAAATTAAGGTTTTGAACTGTCATTGAGATTATCTCCCCATCCAGCCGCCATCTACCAATAAGATAGCGCCATTAACATAACTTGCAGCTTCAGAAGCTAAAAACACTGCAGGCCCTTTAAAGTCTTCTGGATTACCCCAGCGACCTTGTGGAATTCGGCCTAAAATAGCTGCGTTGCGCTCGGCATCGTTGCGAAGTGCTTCTGTGTTATCTGTATCAATGTAGCCTGGTGCAATAGCATTAACGTTAACACCTTTACCAGCCCACTCATTAGAAAGAGCCATCACTAATTGACCAATAGCGCCTTTACTTGCCGCATAGCCAGGTACAGTAATACCACCTTGGAAAGTAAGTAATGAAGCAGTGAAAATAATTTTACCGCTACCACGATTAACCATTTCTTTACCAATTTCACGGCTAAGAACAAATTGAGAATTTAAGTTAACGTCAATTACCTTATCCCATAAGTCGTCACCATGTTCAGCAGCTGGAGCACGTAAAATGGTACCGGCATTGTTCACTAAAATATCAATTTTAGGGAAGTCAGCTTTAACTTCTTTAATGAAAGCATAAAGTGATTCACGATCACCAAAATCACATTGATAACCTTTAAAGTTTTTGCCTAACGCTTTAACTTCTTTTTCAACGTCTGAACCTTCAAGTTCTAAACTTGCTGATACACCAATAATGTCAGCACCAGCTTCCGCTAAACCCAACGCGATACCTTTACCAATACCACGTTTACAGCCAGTTACTAATGCAACTTTACCTTCTAAACTAAATTTTTCTAACATGTTATTCATTGATTCAAACCTTAATTATTCTGCGCCACATGAAACAAGTGCTTTCATGCCTTCTGGGTTACCATCCATATTGGCAAATGCTTGACCAATATTACTTAACTCGCTCACTGAACTGATAAACGGTTGTACATCAATTTGACCTTTAGCGATTAAATCAATTGCCCAGTCAAAATCTTCAGCTTCATAAACACGAGCGCCTAATAACTCTAGCTCTTTCCAGAAAAATTGGAATAAATCTATTTCAGGTTTTTGTGAATGAATAGCAACCATCACAATACGACCACGACGACCAGCAATTTGCGTCATTGCATCAATAGCAGGTTTTACACCAGATACTTCAAAAACAACATCTGCGCCTTTGGTACCTGTCCATTCATCAACATAAGCGGCTAAATCTGTTTCAATTGGGTTAACTGATTTAACACCTAATTCATCGGCAAAGGCACGACGAGATTCGTTTGGCTCTGAAACCAATACTTCAGCACCAACACTTTTTGCTACCGCTGCTACTAATTGACCAATTGGACCACCGCCTAAAACTACCGCTTTTTCGCCCGCTTTCAAACGTGAACGACGAATATCATGACAAGCAACAGATAATGGCTCAATTAATGCGCCTTGTTGCAAATTAACATTCGCTGGTAATTTATGTAAAGTACGTGCTTTAACCGTCCAAGAGCTTTGGAAAGCACCAGGAGTGTCAATACCCATAAATTTTAAATTTTGACAAATATGAGTGAAACCAGATTTACAGGTTGGACATTCACCACACCAATCTAATGGACGAACAACTACTTTTTCGCCAACAGTAAAGTTTGTAACACCTTCACCAATTTCAGCAACAACACCTGAAATTTCATGACCAATAGTTGCTGGTGGGTTAACACGAGCATCCATGACACCATGATAAATATGCATGTCTGTACCACAAATACCAACATAGCCAACGTTCAATCTAACTTCGCCTGCTTGTGGAGCGATAGCTTGGCTTTCAACAAGTTGAAAAGATTTATTACCAATATATTGTGCTGCTTTCATTGTCTTGCCTTATGATTTTTTAATTAAGTGTGGAGATAAAAGTGCGTCATCAAAAACGACACCTGTACCTGCTACATCGGGTGCTATCGCTCTGCCATTTTCATCTAATTGCAGAGGATATTTTGTGTATTGATCAATTGGGAACGAATGTACTTCCAAATACCCTGCATGCGGCTGCGATGCTAGTAGCGAAACATGCAATTCATGCATACCGTGACTACATAAAGGTAAGTTATTTTCTTTTGCTAACTTAGCAACGCGTAAGAAACCTGTAATACCACCAATGTTTGACGCATCTGGTTGTAAAAAGCTTAAGTTTGCTTGCGCAATGGCATAACCAAACTCATGCAAAGTGTGTAGGTTTTCACCCATTGCTAAAGGAATATTGATATTCTTTGAAATTTCAGCAAAACCTAAATAATCATCAGGAATGGTTGGTTCTTCAAACCAGCTAATATCGTATTGTTCAATTGCTTTACCAAAGGTGATCGCTTCATCAACTGACAATGAATAATTAGCATCAACCATAAAGGTAATATCAGAACCGATCAGTTCACGAACTGCGGCAACACGTTCAACGTCTTCAAGGTAGTTTTCTTTACCAACTTTAATTTTTACTGCTTTAAAGCCGTTATCTAAGTAACCTTGAATATTGTTTAGTAATTTTTCTTGAGAGAAATTAAGGTCAATACCACCAGCATAACAAGCTGTTGTATTATTAGCGCCACCGGCAACTTTCCATAAAGGTAAGTTTTCACGCTTACAGCGGATATCCCAAAGGGCAATATCAACAGCTGACATAGCAAAACTTACTAGCCCGCCACGACCAACATAGTGAAGGTGCCATTCCATCTCATCCCAAATTTCTTCAATTTGGTTAGCATCTTGACCCATGATCATTGGTTTGTATTCATCAACTAATAATGAATATATGGCACGTCCGCCTTTACCACCTGTATAGGTATAACCAACACCTTCGGTGCCATCGTTACAACGAACTTTACAAACAACCAATTCAAAATGTGTGTGGTCGCCATGTTTAGCATCGGTTAGCACTTCAGCTAATGGCACTTGGTAATATTCTACGTCTACGGCGCTTATGATGTTTGCATTATCATCCATCGAACTACTCTCTCAAATAATTTATTGTTAACAATTTACACTTTATTGTCGTTTAAGTAAAGTTTTATTATTGATATTTTTTTAAAGTAAAAAGTAATAACCGTTGAAGGTGCTAACTATCCGCGAATGATTTCTAATTACCATTTGAAATTGCTTTATGATTAATCAAATCTAAACAAGCTAATTTTGTTCACTTTGTTTCAACCTATTATTTTCTTTAGCAATATTTTTTAACTGCTGTTGGGATAAGCCCCGTCGGTAATGTTCTTGTGCTGAAAACTTAATGTAGTGCTTTTTCATGTACGGATCATGATGGTCAAGACTTAAATCACAATCAAAACGTGTTAAAACAGAATGGTTTTTAGAATAGTCTCCACCATGAGCGGTAAAGTGTGATAAACCCCAAGTGATACCTCGACCATATTTTGTATCAGTAAACGCATCTGCGACAAAAGGGCCTGCCGCCACTGGCATTAATTCAGTGTGAGCTTGTACTTCAAAATTCACCCAATCTTTGGCGTATTGGATCGTGTTTTTTTCAGTACCATCTTTGATCACTAGCGCAGCCACTCCTTCCTTAAATGGAAATAAGGTTGTTTCATGGCCTGAGTTGATTACAGGATTTAGTGGGTGTTTTTTGAAAGGACCAAGTGGATGATCAGCCGTTACTAAACCTTGCATTCTTACTTGTGAAGGATTGACGTCACCACGTTCATCAAAATCAGATTTGTAATAAATGTAAACTTTACCGTTGTGAACTAAAGGGTAAGGATCATGTACTGAATATTGATCCCACTCACCAGGTTTACCATTATCAATGACAACTTTATTATATGGGATCCAAGGACCATCAGGTGAATCAGCATACGATACGGCAACGGGGCAATCGTCGCCACGTGTACCACTTGCCTGATTAAACGCCTGATAATACAAATAATATTTACCCTGCCATTTTAAAATATCGGTCGTGGTTACAGAGCGCCAACCTAATTGAGGTTTTGGTGGACGAGGTACCGCTACCCCCTGCTCTTGCCAAGTAAAACCATCTTCTGAGGTGGCATACCATATTTCTGATAAATCCCAGTCACTCGAAGCTACGGTGTCTGTTGCTAAATGCGCACGGCCTAAGCCAACGGGCGGTGTTTTGGTATGTCGGTATGTGTACCAAACATAATATTTACCATTTTCAAAAATAATCTTTGATGGATCGCGTCGTGAGATGGTGCCATCACCATTATTGTAGTCAAAACCTTTTAATTTTGTGTATTTGAATTGACTATATAACTCGTTTAATTCAGGTCGTATCGAGTCGTATTCATTATAATTACGCTTAATTGCTTGGCTTAAAGGTTGGTTAGGCGCTTGCTCAGGAATAGAAAAAGGAAATGCTTTTTCTGCATTCGCCTGATAAACGAGGCCTAAATAGATAAAAAAGAATAAGATTGATTTGTTCACAAGATCACCTTTATTAAGAATTAATGCCCCAACATGCAAGATATTGGGACATGAGCAAACCTAAAACAAAATAGCTGCAAGAGGTTTGCCTGCTCAGTAAATTGTTTAACAACTACCAACTAAATTTAAAAACGGTAGTTTCATCATAAATATCACCCGCTTTTAAATAGGTTCGCGGTGAGTTTGGAATATTTGTGCCATTGGGATATTTAGAGGTTTCAAAACAAAAAGCTTTAAATTGGCCGTATTTCAGGCCATTTTCGCGGGCAAGATTGTTTGATGTATATCGGCCGGTATAAAATAAGGCACCGGGTTCTGTTGTTGAAATAGCTAACTTTCTACCTGAATGCGGCTCACTTATGTTAGCTACTTCAATTAAATTTCCTTGCGGATTATTAAATAGGTAATAGTGCTCAAAGCCATTCGGTAACTTACTAAATGCCTTTGCTAACGGCTTACTTTTATTAAAATCCGTTGCTGTCCCTTTTACAGATGATGCCTTACCATCAGGAATATTAGTGTCAGCATTTGGTGTTAAATAAGCTTGACTGTTAATTTGCACAACATGATCCAATACGTTTTCTTTAAAACCATTTAAATTAAAGTAAGCATGATGAGTAAGTGACACAGGTGTGTTTTTATCGGTTGTTGCTAAATAACGAACTTTTAATTCATTATCATTAGTTAACTTATATTCAACAGCAACATTAAGGGTACCTGGGTAACCTTCTTGTCCGTCAGGGCTGGTGTAAGTTAATTTAAGTACCGCGGCATCATTTTCTTGATACGTTTTTGCAATTGTCCAAACATGTTTGTCAAAACCTACGGTACCGCCATGTAAATGGTCACTGCCCGCATTTTGTGAAAGTTGATAACTATTGCCGTCAAGGTTAAATTTTCCATTATGAGTAAATGAGGCATAACGACCAATAACACCGCCAAAATATGGATTATTCTGTTGATACTCGTCAGAAAAATAACTAGATAACTGATTAAATCCTGCGGTAATTTCAGCATTATGGCCATGTTTATCAGGAACCATCAATGATGTCATGGTTGCACCATAATTTGTGATTTTAACCTGCATCCCCATGTCGTTTTTTAAAGTAACTAACTTGATAGATTGCCCATCATGTTTACCGAAATCTGCACTAACAATTGATATTGCATTAGCAACATTAAATAATGCTGAACTAAATAGTGTTATTAATAAAATACACTGTTTTCTCTGAAACATTTTCATCTTAATACCTTTATTGAAATAACGGTTTATCACTATGGTAATTAAATGCCAGCTTACAAATTAAGTTAAAGCCGCCCGAAATACTGGCTTATAAAATCATCAATGATTGATAGCATGGTTTCTTAAATTAATTTTTGTAAACAATTGACCATTTAAAAATAGTACTCGAAATATAAAAATATATCCAATAAATATATATTAAATATGAGTTTATGTTTTCTTATTTAAAAATTATGTTTTTGATGAAAGCAAAGATAAGAATTGACGTGATATCAATTAAATACAATAGATAAAGGTGATAGTAGAAGTTGTAGCCAACCGAACGTTGTTATCGTTGGCTACGCCATAAAATGTCAATAGGCTACTTATTGACAGCCGGTTTTGCCTTCAGGCATAGCTGTTAAACCAATATTGGCAATTTCAATTTCTAATTTACCTTGAGTAGCAATACTCAGAATTGAGGTAATATTTTTGTAATCAAAATCAGTACCTTGGGTTGTTTGACTAAAACAAGCCAGCGGAATTGGCAATGAAAACCATTCATCCTTAGGTAACTGTTTTAACACTTGTTTTAACGGGAACTTACTCTGACAAGTATTATTATTATAATTACATTGCATCGCTAGATGTGTTGCTTCATTAGGGGAGCGATTAATTTTAATATCAAAAGTAATTGCAGCTTTGTCTTTAACTGACGATAAATCTATTTTATTTTTTGTTAGCGTAAAGCTTGAATCATATAAAATGTTTCCGCCCCACTGACCTTTAACTTTTTTCCCCTTCCATTTCAGCAGTAAAGCATCACCTTCTTTATTTTTTTTACTTGCCGATACGGTTAAATTTTTTCTTTCAGTTTCAGCACTTTGATCTTTTACTGGCACAGACCAGTTTAATGCATTACCTATGGTTGCCTGCCATGGGGCAACCGGCTTTCCTTCTGAAACATAAGTGACCAGAGGGTCTTGTTGAGCCGTCACATTAAAGCTCAAGACTAAAGCACTGGACGCGCAAATGTTGATTATAGATTTTAAAAAGCGTTGATTTATTATCATTATTAACTCCTACTAGCTTTTCTACACTTGCTTAACGCCTTTTGTTTGCTAAAGACTTTTTCAGTGTATCAAGTCATATTTATTGCGAATTCACAGCTATAAAATAGCTAAATTCGTATGTAAAACATTAACACCATATATTAATAAGACAAAAAATTAAATATTGAAACTAAATTAATATCTGGATTTGTACAGGTAACACAGCCGTGATTTTTTTGTAAGCTATTGTTATTAAATTGTTAATTTTTAAAAACCACCACATATATCTTTTATTGAATTTTTATAAGAAATATATAACAAATCATTATAAACATTCTCATTTTAAAATTAATAATTCGATGATATTGTTTTATTAATAAAAACACAAATTTAAATACAAAAACAACAAAATAATAAAACAATAAGGGAAAGTATGAAAACAAATCCTTCGTTACTTGGCAAAAAAATAGGGCTGATATCCCTGCCAATACTATTTTATCCGCTTGTTAGCCATGCCGCTGAAACCACAATAACCATCAATACTGATACACAAAGGTTTATTGGTGAAATATCTGTATTAGATCGAGATAAGTTTTTTAATCTCCATAGTACACCAACAAGCTCACAATATGATCTTGATGATCTTCGAGTTATTACTGAAGAACTAAATGCAGGGTTTGGACGTTCATTTTGGAGTCCGATGTCAGCAGCTGGCGACACTTTATATCCTTCAACAGATTTCGCACTAGAAAATGGGCCACTTGCTATTCAACAGCAACACTCGAACCCTCTATACCCCTTTACTGATCGCCGTGTTGTGGTAACAGACCATCCAATAAATGTCATGAAAGAGGGGAACAACCCTGTTGAAGGTGCTCGATGGGCAGCTGATTATTTTGAAAATTATTATGACGACACCACTCGGCCACTATTTTATGAACCATTGAATGAGCCTTTTGTCCATGCCAGCGACTTTGTTGATGGACCATGGGATCCTGTTCAGAATGCAATTGTTCAAGATCAAATGACCGAATGGTTTAAAGAAATTGGATTAGAATTTGATCGCCGAGGTATCGATACGAAAATAATCGGTTACTCTTCTGCTTGGCCGTCACTTGAACTTAATGATTTTGGCTATTGGTATGATCGTGAAAAGCGCTTTATGGATATTGCCGGTGAAGCTGTTGATGCTTTTTCATTCCATTTATATGATGGGGTTAATGTTAAAGGACAAGATAACAAACGCTCAGGTAGTAATGCTGAAGCAATTATGGATTTGATCGAAACTTATAGCCACTATAAGTGGGATAAAATCAAACCTCATGCCTTAACTGAATACGGGGGTATTATTGACGGTTTCGAAGGTGTTGACTATAGCCCTGAGCGGAGTTCTCAAGAATTACCTTCATTAAACCATCTTTTATTCAGTGCCTTAGCACGTGAGGATAGATTACTAACTTCTATCCCTTTTATTACCGGCAAAGCAACTTGGTTTTATCAAGCAAACAACTTCCAGCCTTATTCTGCGGCGGTTTGGCGACCGGATCCAGACAAAATTTATGGCTCTAAAGTTAATGGTTTTTTATTAACTGAAAAAGCAAAATTTTTCCATTTGTGGTCAGAAGTTAAAGGCAGCCGAATTGATATTCAAGAACAAGACCCTGATTTATACACGCAAGCATTTGTTTATGGCAAACAAGTTTTTGTCGCCTTAAACAATTTAGAGGATGAAGCAAAAACAGTCGCTTTAAATTTTGTCTCCTCATTAGATAATTTACAGTCGGTAAGAATAAAACGTTTGAATGTTCCATACGGTGAAGCCGCAATGTATGTAGATGAAACCACAGATATTGCCCCTAATGAATTAACCTTAGCAGCGCATGAAACGGTAGTGCTTGAATATCAATTTTCAGCCCCTGTTAAACAACATAATATCGTAAGAAAACAAAGCTACTATGCTTATGAGCATTTACAGCCAATCGTAGAAAACCAAGCACTGAACTTTAATATTAATCAAGTATCACTCACCAAAGATCCGCTCTCATTTACCGATTATATTGTCGATCAATTTGACTATGACGAAAACTTAGCTAAATCAGTTAAACCACAACTTCATAATGCGTTAACAGCGTTAATCACTAAATTAAATCGTAGTTTTGCAATGATTGTTAGTCGTTATCCTGATACTTGGCAACAGCATAAACAACTTGCAGTATTAGTTAAAAATGCCAAACACAATCGCAATATGAATTTAGCCCTGCAGCATCATTTTTACACACAAGGCTTTAATACAAGCCAAGGTACAGCTTTGTTGAGAATGAGTATTGGACGAAAACATGATAAATCTAAGCAGCCGAATATTACGGTTAATGGCCATACGGTTAGCGTACCAAATGATTGGGCGGGTTATGATCAGGCCACGCGCACTGACTTTTTCGGCGCCATAGAAATTCCTGTACCAAACCGCTATTTGAAAACCGATAACCTGATCACCACCACTTTTTCTGATAGTGATGGTCGAGTAAGTTCGCTAGTACTAGAAGTTGATACTCAAGAAGCGATGGTAAACGTACCTGTCACTGGCATTGAAGTTTCGACAACCACCTTGCAAATGAATAAAGATAAAATGCGTCGTTTACACGCTAGCGTATTACCTAAAAATGCCAGCGATCAATATGTCATTTGGCAATCATCTAACCCGGAAATTGTCTCAGTGGATAGCAATGGTGTATTAACACCGATACAGCCTGGCAATGCGACTATTTCGGTAATGGCAAATGATAATAATGATCAGTTTTCAACTATTGATGTGGAAGTATTAGATCAAATAACTTTACCTAATACTATCACCATCATTGAAGATACTAGTGATGAAGTTTCAAGTACAAACTACGTGATTAAATTAGCCTACTCAACCAATATTGACCGTGATATTAGCCTTGAAATGCGCTCACCCACGAACCAATGGCTAGGCGAAAAACGTATTACAGTGCCTGCTGGCGAAGGTGAAACTGAAATTAATTTTACTTTAAATGAACCTCTACCGGCAGGAACTGGTTACACTTGGACGGCAGGGTTACGTGAAATTAACGGTGACTGGCGTACCAATGTTGATAGCCATAAGCTTAGTGGTATTGTAATTCACCCTGAAGATTGGGTTTACACTGATGAGTCTAGCGTTGAAATTACCTCAGGTTTTGAAAACTTAGCTTTATCACCAAGTTATAAAGTAACCGTACAATACAGTGCGGTAGTAGAAAGTGATGTAACGGTTGATTTATTTCACACTTCAGGCTGGAAAGCCGGTACCAGAACAACAGTACAACCAGGTACTGGCGAAGTTGAATTAACACTCTGGCCTGCCACACCACTTGCAGCAGACTCAGGCTATCGTTTAATTTCTGCGATCCGTGAAGTAGGCGGCAATTGGCAAACTGACTTTGCTAATACCGTAATCGATGACATCACCATTAGCGATGGCAATGATGACCCAGTTATTGACAGCAATTTGATCAGTGATCTTAATGCAAATTTTGAAACTGGGGATTTCTCACCTTGGGATACAGCGTGGGATACCGTAGGTACCGCCGAAGTAAATACTTCCGCTGCACTGGATAGCAACTTTGGTTTAGCCATAGATACCACGGCTGGCAAAGTTGGCATTGTGTTAAGTAGTAACGCATTGCCACAAGATATTTATCAAATCAATAAACGTTTAAAAATCTCCTTTGATGCTAAGCGTGCCAGTTCTGGCGGCTGGGTAGGCGGATTTGCTCAGTTTTGGAACAATGCCGGCGCTTGGGTAGCCTCAGAGCAAAAATGGTTTGAAATTAAACCAACTTGGACACGGGTAGAGTTTGAAATTGAGGGCCAAGATTTCACATCGGGCTCAACTAATTTCCAAATTAATATCAATAAAACCGGCGAACACATCTTCTTAGACAATTTCAAAATTGAAGACGTTACTCCGTAACCCCTAATAAATTTGAACACGAACTTGTTAACTGCAGGTTCGTGCTTTCATCACTCTTTAATAGGTAAAACAATGTTAAAATTTTTAAAGCAATTAATTATAATTTCTAGCGTTGCGGCTTTTACGACACAAGCCGCTATCATTAATGATCAGATCATACTTGGTGAATTTGAAGGTGAATTTGGGGGTGGTTACTACACCATAACCAACAATACCGATTTAGCAATCACTGAATTTGGTGTTACAACGGGTCAAGGTGAATTTGATAATCAGGCCATTATCGACGACTTTTACCCCTATTTAACAGATAATACTGAAATCGCATATAGCGGTTTATTTTTTGATTATTATTTAGCTGACGCTTGGTCGGCTAAGTTTTATGAAAAAAACGAATGGGATATTACATTTGCCAGTACTCATGGCAGCTATGTTAATTTATTTGGTGAAGAAGAAAATGCCGTTGGCGTAAACTGGTATTACTTTGATCAAGAAAAGTTTAACAGTTTATTACTTGATACTCAGGCTAGTGATTTCTACATTAATGCTGATACATCAGTTGGCGATCAATTTGGTAGTTATTTCCGCTTTGGTGGCGAATTACTCTCTAATTTTGCAGCTTTTAACTCTGACGCTAGTGTTCAATTAATTGATACTGGCAGCGCTAATGCAACTTTTGAAACGCCAGTCAATGTTCCCGAGCCAAGCTCGTTAATCTGGTTTATTGTTGCTGTAATGGCTTTATTATTTCGCAGCCAACGTAACCAAAACCAAGGTTAATAACGCTTATAACCTAAAAACAAATAAGGGCTGATAATTTTCATTATCAGCCCTTTTCATTACTTCATCATTGCTCAATAATTTTTATAACGCTTGCCAGTTTATCTCGCCGCTAGTTAATACTGGCACCAGTGAAGCATACGCTGTTGTTAAATGGCTAACAAATGTTGCTTGTTGCGGTAACCATGTGCCAAATACTTCCGTTAATTGTAGGAATAACTGAATGTCATGGGCAGGCTCATTATTACACTTAGCGGCAATTGCTAACATTTTGTCAGCTAAAGGATCAACTAGCTCCTCACCCGAGCTATAACGCTTACGAATAAATAAACACCAAGCAACAATTGCACAAGCAAGTTTATCAATAGCAAGATCATTTTTTAAATTTTGCTCAATAATTGGTAGAATTCGCATCGGTAACTTTTGTGAACCATCCCAAGCAATTTGCGCTAATAAATGACAAATGGCTGGGTTTCTAAAACGTTGTAAAATATCCTGCATATATTGTTGTGCGTTTAATTCTTTCGGCGCAGTAAATGAAGGAATGACTTCTTGATCAACCATAGCTTGAATAAAATCAACGAGCTTTTTATTCTGCATAGCGTCGTATACCGTTTCAATACCTGCGAGAACCCCAAGATAAGCCATAGTTGAATGTGGACAATTTAATAATCGCAACTTAGCGTTTTCAAAACCACGAACATCTGAGGTGAACGTAGCGCCTGCTTGTTCCCAAGCGGGTTTATCACTTGGTAAAATATCTTCAATTACCCATTGCACAAAAGACTCTCGTTTAATTGGCCAATTATCTTCTATACCTAACTCGTTACTCACTTGGGCACGTAATTCGTCATTAGTTGCAGGCGTAATACTATCGACCATAGAACATGGACAAATAAGCTGTTCTTCAAGCCATGATGCTAAGCTTTCATCAAATTGCATGGCATAAGTTATCAAAGCAGCTCTTAATTTTTTACCATTATCTGTTAAGTTATCACAACTCATTGCAGTAAATGGCGCAATACCTTCATTTTTACGAATAGATAAAGCTTCAACTAACAATCCAATCGCAGAGACTTTTTTCGCTGCTTGTAAATCAGCTTTAATATCACTATGTGCTAAATCAAGCTTGCCTTCATTATCTAAACAATACCCTTTTTCAGTAATTGTCATAGTAACAAAACGCGTTTTTGGGTTAGTTAAGCGCAATAACACTTGATCGTAATCTTGATGCGATACAAGCACTTCTTGAACAGCCCCAATTAATTCAAACTCGGTCTGCTCATCTAATACCGCTAAAGTATAAAGCCCGTTTTGTGGCTGAAGTGCTTTTTGTACCCCTTGAGAATGCATTGAAACACAACTAATGCCCCAATTCCCTCCCGCTAAAGCCATTGCTTTATGCGTATACCAAGCTTGATGCCCACGGAAAAAAGCGCCAGGGCCAAGATGAACAATACCAATTTCAGGCGTAGTGTCGCCGTTAAGGTAATTGGGTAATTTTATTTTTTCTGCCGGTAACTGTTTTAATGAGCTATATGATAATTGAGTCACAATAACTTTCCTTTATAACTAAGCGGATAAAAATGCCGTTAATCGCATAAACTTTCTTGAGCAAAGTAAGCTTAATTTATTTGGCTGTTTTTACGTATAACTAAGGTTTATACAGGTAATATTAAATGATTTATATCCAAAAGTTAAGATTTAAATATAAAAATTAATTGATTTTTAAAATTAAATCGTTTTATTATTACCTCAATCATTAGCTGATAAGAACAACCTATATTATGAAAAAAACAATTATTGCATCCGTTATTGCTATCTCGCTAGCTGGCTGTTCAGATAAATCTGCCACAATAACTGAAGAAAATGTGGCTCTTAATAGAGCACAAAAACTTGCTGAAATTGAGCAAGTAGCCAACCAAGGACCTTATAAAGCGTCTTTCGAATCTTTCACGCAATATCAGATCCCTGATTGGTATCAAGATGCAAAATTCGGTATTTTTATTCATTGGGGTGTTTATTCAGTTCCTGCTTTTAATGGTGAGTGGTACCCACGTAAAATGTATAACCCTAAGTATGCTGAATATAATCATCATAAAGAAAATTTTGGCGAGCAAACGGAATTCGGCTACAAAGATTTTATTCCACAATTTAAAGCAGAAAAATTTAATGCTGATGAATGGTTAAAAATCATCTCAGATTCTGGTGCTAAATACATTGTGCCAGTTGCTGAACATCACGATGGTTTCTCAATGTATGACAATTCATACACCAAATGGGACTCTGTTGAAATGGGACCTAAGCGTGACATCATTCAAGAATTAAAAGATGCTACCGAGAAAACCGATATTCATTTTGGTTTATCAAGTCACCGTGCGGAAAACTGGTGGTTCTTTGATGGTGGCCGAGAAACTCCATCTGATGTTCAAGACGATACCTATCGTGATCTATACGGCCCTGCGGTAAACCGTGAAACCTCAGAATCAGGTGAAACACCGCCGTCAAAAGAGTTTATGGATGACTGGTTATTAAGAACTGTTGAACTTGTTGATAAATATGAACCTGAACTGATCTGGTTTGACTGGTGGATGGCGTCAGAGCCTTTCCATGCCCACGTAGAAAAGTTTACGGGTTATTATTACAACAAAGGTGTGAACTGGAAAAACATGCCTGCGCTTAACTACAAAGAACATGAAGAAATGCGTTCATTCCACCCTGGCTCAGCAGTATTAGATATTGAACGTGGTGGAATGACGGATATTCACCCACATTTTTGGCAAACCGATACTTCTGTTTCTTTATCATCTTGGGGTTATGTGACTAACCATAGATACCGTAACGCTAATTCATTAGTTGATGATTTAATGGATATTATTTCTAAAAACGGTTCTTTATTGTTAAATATTGGTCCTAAACCAGACGGTACAATTCCTGAACTAGAAGTTAATTTATTAAAAGAAATTGGTGATTGGTTAAAAGTAAATGGTGAAGCTGTTTACAATACGCGCCCTTGGGTTGTTTACGGTGAAGGTGAAACTTACGTACCGGATGGCAAAAACTCTAACGATGCTGAGAAAAACCGTAAAGATTTCAATAGCAGCGATATTCGTTACACCACTAATGGCGATACTTTATACGCTACTGTTTTAGCATGGCCAGGTGACAATGCCAAAGTAACTATGCGCCAAATTAATACTAAGAACTACCCGCAACAAGTTAAACATGTTTCGCTAGTGGGTGTTGATGGTGAGTTAACTTTTGAACAAACCGATAATTCATTAGTTGTTACATTACCTGCCGGCGCGCCAACCAAGCACGCTGTGGTATTAAAAATTACGCATTAAATTTCCCCTAGAATATGCCAGCTTGGCACAATTGAGCTGGCATATTCATTTTTTTAACGAAATTACTTCAATATGTGCTTTGTTCTAAAGCACATATTTAAAAATCTCAAATTCAAAACTTCAGCAATCTGATCCTGTGAGACAACAATGAAACTAGTTAATAAAAGTATAATACTCACCACTTCATTACTTATGTCTTCATACGTAACCGCTAAACCGCCAGAGCCAGAGCCCGGCAAACGTTGGGTGTTAAATAATGCTTATTCTGATGAATTTAATGGCAATAGTTTAGACAAAACCAAATGGCGAGATAAACATAAATCTTGGCGAGGAAGACCACCTGCTACCTTTGACCCAAAAGCGGTGGAAATTAACAATGGTAAACTAGAAATTACCAACTCAATGTTAGATAAGGCAGACGGTAAATATACCATTGCTGGTGGTGCCGTACAGTCGTTAAATCAAACAGCCTACCACGGCTATTATGAATCTCGCTTTAAAGCTTCTCGCATTAATATGTCGACAACATTTTGGTTATCTAATGACAATATTCCTTTTGAAGGGAACAACCATTTAGGTCAAAATTGCTCTCGAGACCGCTGGAGCATGGAGCTTGATATAGTTGAAGCGGTTGGTGGTGTCATGGATCAGTCTTGGACTCAGTCTTTCCGTGATGGCATGCAGTACAACACCCATGTTTGGTATTCGGGTTGTGAAAAAAATAGTCGAAATAGGTTTTCCAAAGGTGCTAATGTCGCTGAAGGTGATGGCACTCAAGCTTTTAATAATAAATTACCTAAAGGTGAAGAAGTATGGCAAAACTATAATACATATGCTGCCTGGTGGAAAAACGAAAACGAGGTAGATTTTTATTTAAATGATAACTTTGCTGGCCATATAAAAGTAGACACAACTCTATTAGCAAAACCTTATAATCGTCCCATGCAAATGCAAATGTTAACAGAAACTTATGACTGGGGCAGACCACTGCCAACAGCTGAAGAACTAGCCAATAAAAAAATTAACACTTCGTATTATGATTGGGTAAGAAGTTATTATTATGCCGATGTGAGTGAAGAAGTTAAACAAGAACTTCCCCTCTCAGGTACGCCTGATGATATTTTTACTGAGTCGGTTCAAATTAAAAAAGTACAATTTATAGCGAATAAAATTGCTTTTTCTTATTTATATGAGTCTGATGAGGATGTAACTGCTAAAATTAGCGTAATAAAAGATAAAGAGACAGTATTAGCTAAAACCGTTAATTTAAAAGCAGGTTATGGTCATGTTGAAGATACTCTTGAGTTAGCTTTTGCTGCGCAATTTGATAACACAAATTTAGTTATAAAGCTGTATAACCAAAACAATGAAAAAATCACAGCGTCTAAAGCATACAAACTAAAGTTAAACGTTAAATAACCTAAGTTTAGGTTAAATAATACAATCGTTCCCAACCGTTAATTACGGTAAAAATAACCCAAGCAATCTGGCTTGGGTTATTTTTTGAACTTTTTACTTAGGAACCATTGATAACTTACGTGTTCATTACTAATTAAGGCTGTTGAGTCCATACCCGTACATACTTAACACGATATTCCTGATCCATGCGTTCATCATCGGGCAGCGCACCAAGCCACTTATTGGTTTCGTTGTTTAAGTTAATTTCAAGTGGTTGATGCCAGTGAATATTTTCTATTTCACGAAACATGACACCATTAATAAAAAAACGAATAACGTCTTTATTCCACTCTAACCCCCAAACATGATAATCATCATCAAGCTCTTGCGGAAAAAAATATTTTTTCGGCGAAGATATTAATTTTTTAACACCACCTTTATCTTCTGGTGAGCGAAAAACATGAACATTGCTGTTTAAATTATGGCGAAGACCATCTTGGCAAGGGCAATTTTCATTAATATCAATTTCAGTCCACCATTCCTTGGTAACTTTATTCAGCCAAAAACCTGATACCCAAGGAGCATCCATTAATTTAGCTTCACTTTCAAAATAACCATAAAGAATATCATTGCGTGATTTAATAAAGCCAGATGTATGAGTATAGCCTTCTGGTAGTTTAGCATCACCGTGCTGATTTATTTTAAACACTAACTCCCCAGCATCAAGACTAACATTACTGGCATGAAAGTTTGTTGGTGGTCGCCCTTTCCAACCAGGATTATTTGGCCACCAACGCTCAGTATTAAGCGTGTTGTTGTCAAATTCATCGGTAAACACAGGGTTTATCGTCCATTTTCCCAGATTATTTTGATCTGATAATGGATATTGATGATTAGAGCGCTTAATAAAATCGGCACTTTTAATGCCAGCTTCATAACCTGTCGCCGGCATGGTCGCATCACTAAAGGCCATAGCTGAAAATAATGTACTACAAGTGAATAATATCGCTAACTTCTGCAAGATAGTTTCCTCTATCGTTATTTCTTTTGATTAATTTACCTGTAAGAAATTATTGTTATGTACAATAAACTTCACCTCCAAGTAAGTCTCCGCTTAGTAATAACTGTACATTTAAAACACAGAGGATTCAAATATAAAAACACACAATCATATATTGTTTACATTGTTATCTTTTTATGCTTTAGTAGATAGTGGTCGGGGGGCCAAAAATTATCGGCTTAATTGCTAATAATTTAACATTAAATTTAAAACCCAAAAAAAAACAATTAGAAGGTTATTAAATGAATATACAAATAAAGAAAACTATTACAGCGATGTCATTAGTTGCTGGGGTGATATTTAGCTCATCAACACTAGCTAATCCTACACCTAATTTAGATAGCCAAGGTCATTGGATAAAAAACAACCTAAATTGGTCGTATGATGCTTCAACTAGTGATGAATTTAATCAACCGGGTAACTGGCAAACACCCGATCCATCTAAATGGAATCGTTATCATCCTACGGGATGGTTAGGCAATAACAGCTTTACTTATACAAATAACTTAGCGTATACCCACCAAGGCAACCTAGTGTTAGAAGCACGTCCAGGGGCCTATATTGGTGACAAACATACAACAGGCATTGCCTCCACTAAAACCAGCTTTAAATATGGTTATTGGGAAGTACGAGCAAAAGCTGCAAACAATAACATTGCGAGCAGCTTTTGGTTTTTTAATCGTGATGCCTCAAATGGTGATCAATTTGAAATTGATGTGTATGAGCATTTTCCATACGCGCCATGGAATGATCATAAAAAAAGCAAAAGTAATATTCATCACTTTGTTTGGACTCAAGCAACCGGCAATGTAGATCAAATCCCTAATTATAGCGGAGCATATACATTGCCAAATAATGGTGTAAATACTGACTGGCATACATACGGTGTATTACGTCAGGATGGCGCGATACGCTTCTACGTGGATGGCGTTCAATCGCGTGTTATTTGGGAAAGTGCGGTTGATCCAGCGCATTGGCCAGGTGACAAAGATATGCCGATTATTTTAGATATCTTAGTCTACGATTGGCAAGCAGGTGATAATGAACCACGACAAGAGAGATCTTTCTATTACGTCGATTATTTCCGTGTTTGGCGATAAATAAGTAACAAATTATGCCGATCAATTATCTTTTTTGATCGGCTTACATTTCCTCGTTTAATATTTCTAAAGCTATATAAACAATTCAAATTTAGCAATCAATCGCCTAAATAAAAAGTAATATACAAAAATAAAAGTTCATATATAAATACCATTTTATTTGCTTTGCTTAATCTGTTATAAATAACGAAATAATGTTAACAATTAAATATTTTTATAACTAAGAATAAAGCATGTCTAAATGCAACGAACTATATAGGTATAAGAAATGACGAAAACACTTAAGCCCCACTTATCAAAATTAAGTTTGATCACACTAGCAATTATCACATTAACAGCCTGTGGTGGTGGCGGTGGTTCAGATTCCGCAACTCCGACACCAACTCCCACGCCGACACCAACTCCCACGCCGACACCAACTCCTACTCCCACACCGACGCCTACGCCAAGTCCTACTCCGACACCTATTCCTGATGTAGGTTATTTAATTGATGTCAATTTAAATGTTAATCATTCCAAAGGCGGCGTTGATAGTTTTGATCGTAGTAAATACATTACGATGCACATAGCAACTAATGATAGTGAATGGCCCGATAATCAAACCATGAAAACATTTATTGAAGAGCATGATGTTTATTTTGGCCGTAATAATGGTGCTATGCCGTGGCAACTATCGCGACTTGAAAGCACCGCAACAGATGGTATTTTTAGCGATAGCGAAATGACTAAAAATGGCGAGCAAAGTAAAAGTTGGTATATTAATAATACAGTGGCTCATACTTTAGAAAGCCGCATGGAAAACATGATGTATGGCGGTCAAGAATTTATGTATCCGCACAAAGAATATAATACCTGCTCATCTAACTGCGCCGGTAATGCTTGGATTGCCGGTTATGACGAATACGCCCGTTTCTTTAGTGAATTTCTAACAAAATATTTTGGCACTGGCGGCACAACAGGCGAGATAAAACCCAAATATATTGAAGTGATGAACGAACCTTTTGTGAAATCGAGCAAATTAAATACCACCAATGCCAACATTACTGAACTTCATAAAGTAGTAGCGGATAAAATTCACCAAGACCACCCTGAAGTAAAAGTTGGTGGTTTTACCGCGGCATACCCTGCCTTGGAAAATAACAATAATAACTTTGCTCAATTCGACAATACTTGGAAAACCTTTATTGATGGTGCTGGCGAAGCAATCGATTTTTATTCTATTCATTTATACGACAATCATAACGAAATCAACCATCAGTATCGCTCAGGCTCAAATGTTGAAGCAATATTGGATATGATTGAGCACTACAGCTCGATAGCCATTGGTGAAGCAAAGCCTTGGGTTATTTCTGAACATGGCTTTTTTGCACCTGGTGATAAAGGTAAAGGCCCCTATTCTCGTGAACGTGATTGGTGGAATATTCGTTCGTTTTCTTCAATGATGATGCAGTTTATGGAAAAGCCCGATCAAATAATTTCTGCAATACCATTTTCTATCTTAAAAGCTAAGTGGTTTGGCCCAAATGGTCTTAGCCCTGAAGGACATCGCTATTCAACCCGATTATATGTTTTAAGAGATGAATTAGACGGCAGCATTAATGTTGCTGATAACGATGACTGGGTATATTCAGATATTAAAAAGTTTTACGAACTTTGGTCTGAAGTAAAAGGTAAACGTATTGATACTAAAGCCGGTGATTTAGACCTTCAAACCGACGCTTATGTTGATAGCAACACCTTATATTTTATTGTGAATAACCTAGAGCATGAAAATGTTAAATTTGATTTTAACCTAATTGATAAAAACAATGTCGCCATTACCGAAATCAGTTCCAAGCATGTTTATTTTGATGAACAAGCCAAAGCCCCTGTACTGGCAGAAGAAAACCTCGCAAATGATGCCCGTAGTTTTACCGTTAATGCCAATGCGACTGTCATTATTAAAGTAACTTATGCCGACAATATCACTGTTGACGAGCAGTTAGTAGAAGCTAAGTATTACGCTGATAAAATGAAACAACCAATTAAAGCAAATCAAGACATTAGCTTTACTATTGATGGTGTTAATGCCACAAGTACTAATGGTGAAGCGGTTTTAAGATTAGGTTTAGGGCGTTTACATAATCAGTCGTTATTACCACAAGTAACATTCAATGATACGTTAATTGAAGTACCTGAGGATTTTCGAGGTTACGACCAAAAAACACGTGATAGCTTTTTTGGTGTTATTGAAATTCCAGTACCTTATGAATTACTACAAGCTAATAACGAAATTAAGGTGCGTTTTAGTGATGCTGGAGGCTTTGTTACCAGTACCACCATGCAAGTATTCGAATCTTCAATTGATTTAAACCGATTCGCACAATAAAACCACAAACCAGTAAACTTAAATAAAATGAAATAGCTTATCGTTATCCGTTAGCAATACAAACGGGTAACGATACTATTTCAATATAAAGAGTGAAGCTAGGTTCATAACTTAATAATTTAGAACTAAAAATAAACTAGGCCGTTATCATGAAAAACGCTATAAAATATTCCATGCTTTTACCATTACCACTGCTATTTAGTGCTTGTGACGGTATTAAGCAACATACTCAGGAAACAGCAATCCAATCGTCTGATGCCCGAGTAATGATCACTGACTTTGAAAACACTTTACCCACTTGGTTAAATAGTGAAAATGCCGTGATCAACCAAGTAACTGAGCATGGAGTAACATCAGGTAAACAAGCATTAAAAATTGACTTTGATTCAGCTCAACAAAAAGCATCCCTTTCTCTAACCCCTGATAAACCTTGGGATTGGAATAACATAGGAGATATCAATTTAGCTGCCGACATTACTAACCCCAGCGATGTTTCTGTTCATTTATATATCGTTATTAAAGACAAATCAGGCTGGCCTCATCGCCGTAGTGTCAGCATTCCAGCCAATTCAACAGGCACATATTATGCCGAATTAAAAGGTTCGCAAATAGCATTTGACAGTGGCTTACGAGAAGATCCACCGGCTTGGGATTCAAGTGACAAAAAAATGTTTTGGCACAATGGTCGAAAACAACTGCAATTAAATGAAATAACCAATATTACCTATAATGTTGATAGTATGAATCAAGACAAAAGCTTGATCATTGATAATATCAGAATACGCAATAACCCTGAATTAAACCCTAATTACTTAGTGGGTATTACCGATAAATTTGGTCAAAATGCCAAAATAGATTTTCCAAATAAAGTACATTCAGAGCAAGAATTAAAAACCTTAGCTGAGCAAGAAATTGCACAGCTAAATGCTGAAGGTGCCATGCCAGATCGTACTAAATTTGGCGGTTGGAAAAGTGGCCCTAAGTTAAAAGCTACAGGTTATTTTCGTACCGAAAAAGTTAACGGTAAATGGGCAATGGTGGATCCTGAAGGTTATTTGTTTTTCTCATCCGCCTTAGCCAATATACGAATTGCCAATACCACCACCACCACAGGTGTAGACTTTAAAGATGATTCAGTACGTTATGTTGATCCAAATGATGTAACACCAGAAGACTCTTTAGGTATTCGTCCAGTATCAAAAGAAGCTCAAAAAACTCGCTATATTGCCTCAGATGTTCGTCATAAACTTTTTACTTGGTTACCCAGTTATGATGATGAGTTAGCTAATCACTACAGCTACCGACGTTCTGTCCATAAAGGCCCTATTCATCATGGGGAAACCTTTAGTTTTTATCAAGCCAATTTAGAACGTCGTTACGGTGAAACTCATCCTGATTCATACAACGAAACTTGGCGTGATATTACCATTAAACGCTTTAAAAATTGGGGCTTTACTTCAACGGGTAACTGGACCGATGCAGCCTTTTATCAAATGAACCGCATTCCTTATTTTGCCAACGGCTGGATCATTGGTGATTTCAAAAAAGTGTCTTCTGGTAATGACGTATGGTCAAAAATGCCAGATCCTTTTGATCCTGAATTTAAACACAGAGCCGAAATTACGACTCAAGTAATTGCTGATGAAGTAAAAAACAATCCTTGGTGTGTTGGAGTATTTGTTGATAACGAAAAAAGCTGGGGCAATACCAGTACCAAACGTGGTCACTATGGTATTGTTATACATACTCTTTCAATAGCAGATCAAGACAGCCCAACAAAAAATGAATTCAATCGCCTGTTAAAAGCAAAATATACGTCAATTGCAAAATTAAATAGCGCTTGGAACAGCAATATCGCATCATGGGAATCCCTTAATCAGGGGTATCTTGTTGGTGAGTTAACTGATGAAATGATCGCTGACTTTTCAATGTTATTAGAAGCTTATGCATCACAATATTTTAAAATTGTTCATGACGCGTTAGCAAAAGTATTACCTAATCATATGTACATGGGGGTTCGTATGGCGCATTGGGGGATGACTCCTGAAGCGGTAAGAGCGGCTAAAAAGTATGTTGATGTGATGAGTTATAATTTTTATAAAGAAGGTTTACACAAGAAAGCTTGGGAATTTTTAGCCGAAACTGACATGCCAAGTATTATTGGTGAATATCATATTGGTGCTACCAGCGACACCGGCTTATTTCACCCAGGCCTAATTTTAGCTTCAGATCAGCAAGATCGTGCTCGCATGTACAAAGAATACATGAGAACAGTGATCGACAATCCTTACTTTGTTGGCGCACATTGGTTTCAGTACCTAGATTCACCGCTTACCGGAAGAGCGTATGATGGTGAAAACTATAATACCGGTTTTGTTACCATTACAGATGTGCCTTACCAAACTATGGTAGAAGCGGCGAAAGAAATTAATGCTGAACTCTACCCTCGTCGCTTTGGTAAAAAAGACTAAGTTAATTTGAATGAGTTATCGTTTAATACACTTAAATTAGGCCCGTTTTTACGGGCCTAATTATTATTAAACTTAACGCTAAATTAATAGTTTAGTTCTAGATAAAATTCTCTCCATTAATAGGTAAAAGCGCTAACCATTGCTATACCAAGAGCAGAAGCTAAACCAAGTCAGATAGCGTTAATATCTTCCTGTTCCTCCCCTAATTTAATTGTCATTCAACACCTCATTTAAGTTGTTATTTGAGCAATGAAATATGGCAAAGCTAAAAAATGTGAATTATTTTATTTTTAGGGGGTAGCAACTTTTGCGTAACCCTAACCTATTCTTATTAATACATTAACAATTAAGACTTTTAACGACATAAGGTCTAAAAATGAAAATAAAATCAACATTAACGATTATCATCGGCTTACTAGCTGTTGTGCTAACTGCTTGTACAAAAGACGCTAAAATTAGGGAAAATGTCGAATACTCTATAAACACGAACAACAAAACAGCTAAAGGACATAATAGCCGACCAAACATTATTTTCTATTTGGCAGATGATCAAGATATCAACGATTACGGTATTTATGGAAATGAAAAAGTTCATACGCCAGCAGTTGATCGCCTAGCAAACCAAGGGATGCGTTTTGACCATGCGTTTACCGCTCAGGCAATATGTGCTCCAAGTAGAACCCAACTATTTACCGGCAAATACCCTCTTAAAAATGGTGCTTTTGCCAACCATACCCCAACCCGACCGGATATTTCTTCGGTAACCAAACAAATGCGCGCTTTAGGCTACGAGGTTGTGCTAGCGGGTAAAAGCCATGTAAAACCAGCAAGTGTTTACGATTGGGATCAAGAATGGGAGCCAGTACCTAAAGAAGGCGTACCGAGAGACTATATTCCGCTTGAACGTATTGAAAACTATTTCAAATCTGCCAGCAAACCTTTTGTAATGTTTATTACCTCAAAATATCCTCATGGTAAGTACTTTGATGTTAAAAACCCAAAAGCAGAAAACTTAAAATTTCATCCTTATGATGAGCATTTAAAAAACAATCAAGCGTATATTAAAAAACGCGCGGGCTATTACCGCAGTATTGAAGAAGACAATACTCAACTTGAACATGTACTTGCTATGGTTGATAACCATTTAACCGACAATACTTTATTTATTTACAGCGCTGATCATGGTGTCTCAGGGAAATTTACCGTCAAAGATGTTGGCTTGAATGTTCCTTTTGTGGTGCGCTGGCCAAGTGTTATCAAACCAGGTTCACACTCTAAACAACTGATCCATTATACCGATGTACTGCCTACTTTTATTGATGCGGCTGGTGGTCAAGCAGACGCAAGTATGGACGGCAAAAGCTTTTTACCCCTACTGGAAGGTAAAGACGAAGCCATTCACCAATATGTATACGGCGTAAGAACCAGCCAAAATATTATTAATGCCCGTGTTTTTCCATCACGCATGATCCGCGATAAACGCTACAAATATATTCGCAACTTTAATGCGCTTGAAGTACTAGATCAAAATTTAACAGACAATCCTAATATTAATGTGTTTTTACGTTTAGGTGCCGAAAAACATAAAAACGAAGCGTTTGAAGAGCTGTACGACTTACAAAATGATCCTTTTGAACAAGTAAATCTTATTGAAAAACCACACTTACAAGACGTTAAAGAGCGATTGAAAAACCAGCTATTTACTTGGATGAAATCACAAAATGATATTCTTGATGAACGCTTAGGTTATGTTCCTATTATTACCGCGCCTTTGTTTAAGTTAGATCAAAACAAGCCGCCACTTAGAACCAGTGTGGCTAAAGAGCACCAAAACATTTTAAAACCCGCCGACTACTTAGTAATCGAGCATTGGTAAAAAACAATATCAAATCGTTAAAATAAATAATAAGAGAGCTCATTAAATGAAATTAAAAGCTTTATCGTTGATCTCCACTGTCATACTAATGACCGCCTGTGGCAACAAGCCAACACAAACAAACTTAGCGCCAATGGAAGATGCTAGCAAACCTAATATCATTATGATTGTCATAGACGATTTAGGTTGGTCTGATGTTGGCTATAATCAAACTACAGATCACTTTGAAACGCCAAATGTTGATGCCTTAGCACAAGAAGGCTTAGTTTTTGATCAAGCATACGCTGGCGCAGCTAACTGTGCCCCAAGTCGTGCGGTATTAATGTCTGGTCAATATGGTCCTCGTCACGGCGTTTATACCGTATCACCATCTGCACGCGGTAATGCTAAAGCGCGTAAACTTATTCCTATTAAAAATAAACGCGGCATTAGCACAGAGGTTATCACCATAGCTGAATCGCTTAAAACAGCGGGTTATGCTACAGGCAATTTTGGCAAATGGCATTTAGGAGCTGATCCTGATCAACAAGGTTTTGATGTTAATGTTGCTGGTAGCCACCAAGGCATGACTTTTCATTATTTTAGCCCGTATAAGTTACCAAATATCAAAGATGGTCCAGAAGGGGAATATTTAACTGAACGTTTAACAAATGAGGTTATCGACTGGGTTAAGTCAACCAAAGACAAACCATTTTTTGCTTATGTACCTTATTACACAGTTCACACCCCTTACCAGGCCGTTCTTGATAAAGTGAATAAATACCACGCCAAAGGCATAAAAGATAAGAAACAAGCAACTTATGCAGCAATGGTTGAGCATATGGATGATAATGTTGGCCGAATTTTAGCGATGTTAGCATCAGAAAATTTAGCCGATAACACCTTAGTTATTTTTACCTCTGACAATGGTGGTTACCGTATGTCTTCTTTCCCAACACCACTTCGTGGCGGTAAAGGTTCGTATTATGACGGCGGTTTACGTGTACCATTAATTGTGCGTTGGCCAGAAAAAATCAAAGCTGGCCTTGACCATACACCAGTTGTTAATGCTGATTTCTACCCTACTTTAGTAAACTTGGCAAAAGCAGAACTACCCAATCAAGTATTAGACGGTGTTGATTTAAGCGCTCATTTATTAGGAAAAGAAAAAATTGCCAACCGTGATCTGTTTTGGCATTTTCCTGTATATTTACAAGCACATCACGCACCGACAGACCAAGGTCAAGATCCCTTATTTAGAACTCGCCCGGGTAGCTCAATTCGAAGTGGTGATTGGAAGCTTATCCAATACTTTGAAAACAATGAATTTGAATTATACAATTTAGCTAATGATATTTCTGAGCAACACAATCTTGCAAAACAAAAGCCAAACAAGGTTGCAGAATTAAAAGCTAAACTGCAAGCATGGCAACAGCAAACCGGTGCTGATATACCAACTGAGCTTAACCCTGAATATGATCCTGTTATTAACCAGCAATTGATTGCTGACGTATTAGTAGAAAAGCATCATCATTAAAATACAATACCATTCCGTATAACAGCGTTAGCAATAGCTTTAACGTAAAACGCCACAATACAAGTTGCTCAAGTTGTTATTGTGGCGTTTTTATTTCAACGCAAAAATATTTAAGCTTGAAAAACTATCATCAGTTGAACGGACGCTATTAATCTAGTATTTGCGCGGGTAAACCGGTTACGGGTTCAAGCGATAACGTTGACATAGGCGGTAAAAATATTTTCACATGTTTTGGTAACGGCTCTGCATTCGGTTTTAAGCCAAAATAATTTACCCCTTGCTGTACCTGCTGAAAATGATTTTCAACCATTAAAGCCGGCAATGAAAAATCATAAAAAGCTAATTCATCAATCGTGCCGGAAAAAGCAAATTCATCCCAACGTTTTTTATCTGGATTATTACCTATCATTGCTTCAGCAGGACCACCGGTTAATACTTTGGTACCACGAGGATAGTGATAATAAGCCAACATAGTACCGTTGATATATATCGCTTTTAAGCCACTTTTTACATCATAGCTAGCCACAATATGATAAACGCTACCATCATTAAGCTGTGCCAAGGTCGGACGGCCATTTTTACCATCGAGTGGTAATTTCAATTCATGATAACCTTGCCCGACTAAGTACAAACCAAAACTTAAACTCTCATTCGCTTCTACTTGCGGCATTGTGTATTCATTTTTGTCTGTATGCTGAAAAGCCAACATTATTCTTAAGTCACCCTCTTGGTAACCTTTACTAAAAATATGATCTTGATCGCTTTTTAAACCGCTGTAATTAGGTTTAGTTAACACTTCAAGAGTAATACCGTCTGTCACCGAAAATGAACCCGTTGCCGGTGCGGTACCACCACCAGTTCCTACCGCAATTCTAGCATTAGCACCGTTATCAAAATAAAACGCTCCTTCACCTAATAAACCCGTTACTCTTTTTGCCGCAGCGGTTGGCACACCATGCGCACTGCCCGCAGTGTTAATAACGCGATCTGTTTCGTCATCAAATGACCAATAATGTTTTGGACGCCAGCGCTCTACGTTCAAGGTAGTATGGTTAGCGCTAGTCACTATGGGTTGCTTGTTGGTTAGATCTAATGACAAAGCTTCACCGTTAGATCGCAACAAATAATTATGGCCATGTACGGTAATATTGTTGTCTGACTTAGCAATAATGCTGAGCTTTCCTGCTTGCAGTTTTATTTCTGTATTGGTGAAAAATTTTACTTTTGAGCCCGCCGATAATTCAAAAACATCACCGTTATCTAGCTCTAAAGTCGTGTCTATTATGATGTTATATTTCCCCGTATATACGGCATTATTGTCAAAATTTCCTTGCCCTATCAAAGCAATCTGCCCATGCAATATTTTGGCATGAAAGCTTGGCTTAATTTGGTTGTAAAATAGCCAAAACAAAATCCCCGCTAACAATGCAAACGTAGTGATAATGGCAAACCATTTATTATGAGATAAACTTTGTTTTGAGCTGTCGGCAACATGACTGGCTTGATTTACATCGTCAATGCCAACATCAGTTTGAGGACGTATGACAACTTCTTCTGTCATACGGCGGTAAACAATTTCCATATTTCGATCAGCCGAAGCATTAAGGCCATTATGTACTCTAAGATAATCAAAATAAAAACGCTTAGCTTCAGGATTATTCTTTAATTTTTGTTCTAATTCTTGGAGTTGAGATTCCGTTACCGAGTTAGAGCAAACGTCATCAGCAATTTCTCTAATATCAGAAAATTGTTCACTTCGCTTCACAATGAGTCCTCTTGCTCTTTTTCATCAATACAATCAAATATCTGTTGCCGTAATTTATGTACTGCTTTTCGAATAGCATGAATTGAACGACCAGAAGATTTTGCCACCTCTTGTGCCGTTTGATTATGAACATAAAAGTTTAAATAAACCTGTTGTAATGGCGCAGACAATAAAGCACGACAATGATCTAAATAATTCAACTTTTGCTCTTGTTGGGCAGTTAATACATCACATTCTGTCAAGTATTCACTAAACTCTGTAAGAAAATCGTCATTCAAACCCAAAGTATACTTTTTATTTTGACGACGAAAAGCGAGTACCCGACGAAAAGCAATACTATTGGCCCATTTTGAAAAATTAGTGCCTTGCTCAAATTTCTCAAAACTTTTCCAAAGTGTTAAACAAGTCTCTTGAAAAATATCATCAGCAGCTGCCGACTCAGCAACAAATGCGTGAATATACGAATACAATCGATTTTTATCTTTTTCAAATAGCAGCAGAAATTGCTCAGCAAGCAATGTATTTGACGTGCCTTGAGTTAATAGCGATTGATACTGAGACGCTTTATTTGCAGACACAATATTGCCTTAAAAATTTTAGATAATCTGAACTAACAACAGCCGAGACTATACAATATTGTATCGCACAAGTTAATGCGTATTTTAACACTATAGCTTGGTGACTTATTTAGCCAGCGGAAATCCCAACCGACGGATATAAATTAACTATTAAAGAGATTTAACTGAATTCAAGTGAACATAAAAATCACAATATGACTAAATTTGATAGGACTTGTTTGCAAAGTCACTATTAAGCTAATATACCTAGCATGTTTAAACAATGTACTCTTTCACTATTATGTCGAAAAATTGTGCTAACAATGTGTAAAAGGCCTTAGTGTGTCTTTTAATCAAACAACTATAAATCATTCGTTAGCTGAAAAGAAACCTTCAACTCTAGTTAATATTGAAGAATTTGAACAATTATTTGAAGCCGATAAAAATCGACTTTATCGCTATATATATGCTTCAGTTTGGGATAACAGTGCTGCCGACGATATTTTCCAAGAAACCAGTTTAACTTTATGGAATGAGTTTACTAAATTTGAACCCGGAAGTGACTTTTCAAAATGGGCAACTTGCATTGCCTTTAATCGCATTAGAGCCTACAAACGCAAACAAAATAAATATCAGTTGGGATTAGAAGATGACTTATTACAAGAATTTAGTAATAACCTTTCTGTGCTAGAAGATAATACGACACCTCAGGAAACAAGGTGGCGTTATTTAGAACATTGTTATAGTTTACTCTCTCCACCAATGCAGGAGATATATCAGTATTTTTATAATCATAACTTAATGGCGCAAGAGATTGCAGATCAATCTGGCCGATCTATCTATGCTATTCGCAAAGCTATTCACAAATTAAGAAAAAAATTATTCGATTGTGTTGAGCAAAAAATTAGCGGAGATGAGAAATGAACAGAAGTGAAAAGTATGCCGCTATCCGAGAAATAGCTGACGCAATAGGCACTAAAACAGCAACGCCAGAACAACAAAAACAATTGTCAAAGTTACTCAAAGGCAACCTTGAAGCACAACAATTTTTTTATGATTACATGAGTATGCACGCCCAATTACTTTCTAGTGCTGATCGTAATTTGGAATTTTCTTACAAACGCAAAACTGAAACTGCCATCACAGAAGAGTTTGTAATTAAACGAAAAGATAGCACAGATATCATTAACGACATAACTAAAGACACAAACAAGCTACAACAAAAAACAGTTACACCATTAAAAACCTTACCGGATCAAAGTCATGCACAACCACCAAAAACAGCTAATGGGCTGTTAAAATTTTGGATAATACTTACCTCTTTAGCATTAGTACTATTATTCATTTGGCAATTATTTAATAAAAATACTTTGCCGGTTATTGCAGAAATAGAGCAAGGAAAAATTTCAATTATTGGCCAGGGTAGAATAGCTAACTCGCAGCTATTTTCGGGCGAATACCAAGTTGAACAAGACGCCAGTTTAATACTTGCCGATGGTGATAAGTTGTTCTTAACCGCCAATACCCATATTAAGTTTTTTAATCATAATGAAATACGATTAACTCAAGGAAAATTGAGCATTGAGCCATTATCAAATAACAATATTATTCTACATGGCCCCAATTTTACCCTACATACAAATGGCGGAGAGCTTTCCCTCGACTTAACTCAAACGTACGAAAGCCCCATCATATATAGTGGCGACAATACCTTGTTAATACCCAGCCGTTGGCAACCAAAACATTTTTGGAGTTTTGATAGCCAAAGTGATCGCGCGATTGATTCAGCGGGTGGAGCAACAGGTATTCCCTCAACAGGAACATCTCGAACCAAGGGACTAATAGGACAAGGGGCATTTACTTTTGATAATAGCGCCAATGCACGAATAGACGTTGGCTCTGGTGGCGGTACAGCACCGGCAACCGGATCTTTTTCGGTAACAGATGGCGTCACCATTGAGGCGCTGATCCGCCCTGAGTATTCTGGCAAGTTTAAAGAAATAGATGCTATCTTTCGTAAAGATAGAGGCGATGGTGAACTCCGTATGCTACTCAGCTTTCAGCATGATCAAGGTAAAAACTACCTGCGACCGGAAGGTCAATTTAATGAAAGTTTAAGTTTTGGCCTTTACATTGTTGGCCAAGGCTACCATGAATTAAAACTGCCACTTGATGGACTAAAAGGACGACCAACATTAGCGCAATTAAAACAAGGTGATTTTCATCATGTTGTGGCAAATTACAATGTAAACACAGGTTTAAAAGCTATTTATATAAATGGTGAACGACTTGCAAGTTACCAATATCCACCAGGGTCAAAAATTTTAAGTGGTGGCCCAGGACAGGCTTCGATTGGGAATAATCCAGCAGAGTCTCGCTGGGCGCTGGAGGCTTTTTCAGGCATTATTGATGAAGTTGCATTTTACGATTTTGCTTTACCTTCAATGTCAATAAATCAGCATTTCAAAAATACCCAGAAAGGACAAAACTACTTTAGTTTACCGCCAAGTGCTGCCCCATTTCCCAAAGCAATCAAATTATCCTTACCTATGCATTCTACTCTTAAACTTGATAAATTAACGGGATTACCGCTACAACTCATACCACAATAAAACAATAGCTTTAGGCTTTGACTCGAAGTCATAGCGATAATTAATATTTATTAAAAATAAAAAAAGGGTATCAATCTCTCATATTGGTGACTAAGTCTTATATACATTAAAACATTTTTACATCACAGCTAATCATTGCTATGTAAAATGAGAATTAGGACACCAAATGACTAAACGAAAAACATTCCTCTGGTTCATAGCCAGCTTATTAACTTTCTTTTCTTTACAATCTGCCGCTGTAAAATGGGATGCGGAATGGATTTGGACCAAACAAAAAATTGGCAACCCAAATACTTGGGTAGCACTGCGTAAAGAAGTCGATATCACTGATTTTGACAAGATAGCAACTGATGAAGCAATAACCGCTTATATCAGCGCCGATACTAAATATTGGTTATGGATCAATGGTGAAATGGTGGTGTTTGAAGGTAGTTATACCGGCGGCCCATCACCAGTAAAACCCTCGCCTCGTGTGGATAGTTTTCCCATTGCGTCTAATAAATATTACGACCAAGTTGATATCAAAAAACACTTAAAAAAAGGTAAAAATACCATTGCAGCCTTAGCTTGGTATTACGGTGCTAATGGCGACAAAGGCACCCATATTTCAGCCAGAATAGGAGGTTTTATATTTCAGGCCAAGGTGGGTGAACAGCTCATTATTTCTGACACATCATGGAAAGCTAAACAACATTTAGCTTATCAACCGGTAGCGAAAGAAAAACATCGCCGAGTTGCTGCATGGAGTGTTAATTATGATGCCCGCGACGATATGGGTGATTGGGGTAACGATGCTTGGTATTTACCCGGTTATGACGATTCAAGCTGGAAAGCGGCAAACAGTGCAAAAAGCCCTCCTCGCGCACCGTTTTTCGAATTATTCCCGAGTGAAATCCCGCCGTTAAATAACTTCGGTTTAGTCAATTGCACTAACTTCCCTGCGTCTAAATTCCCGTTTGTCAGTGACGGTAAAAAAATTAAATGTAAGTTAGATTTTAATAAAAACTTCACGCCTTATTTTGATATTGACGCGCCTGCGGGGTTAAACATTCACATCAAATCGAATATGCGATTAAACACAATTGAGACCTTTTATACCACTAAAGCTGGTCGCCAGCAGTTTGAATCTTATTCTTGGTTAAATGGCCGCATCATCGAATATACCATTCCTAAAGGCGTGACAGTGCACGGTTTAAAATATCGTTGGACAGGTGTTGGCAAGCCTGTTGGTCATTTTGAAAGTGACGATGCATGGTATTCACGTATCTGGCAAATGTCTGAAAACACCCTATATATTTGTGCCCGTGATAACTTTATGGACACCCCCGACCGTGAACGTGGTTTGTGGATTGGTGATGTTGCCGACCAAGCCAGTTATTTATTTTATACCATGGATAAACCCGGCCGAGATCTTCTGAAAAAAGCGATTAAAGTCACTATGGCCTTTAGTGATTCGGAATCGGGTGTATTTGCTGGTTTAGGCCCTGGCCGTTTCCGTGAATTACCGGCACAAAGTCTGCAGTTTATCGAGCAAGGCGTTTGGCATTATTATTACAATACCGGTGATTTAGAAACCCTCGCCTATGCCTATCCTTACGTACACAGATATTTATCGATTTGGGACAAACAAGACAATGGCTTGATCGTCTTTAGAAGTGGCGCTTGGAAATGGACTGATTGGGGCCCACAAGACACAATTGATTACGATGTGATCCAAAACGCTTTGTACTACAGCGCTTTAGTATCTGCTCGTAAAATGGCAAAAGCGTTAAACGACAATACTCATATAGCGTTTTACGATCAACGTATAACAGAGCTTAAACAAGCCTTCCACCAGCACTTTTGGCAAGATGGTTTTTACAGTAGTAACCCTAACAAGCTCAAAGATGATCGCGCCAATGCCATCGCCATTTTATTTGGCTTAGCCGAGCCATCTCAGTATCAACAAATTGTCGATAACGTATTGATCCCAAATCAATTTGCCAGTCCGCATTTTGAATGGATGATCTACAACGCCATGGCGATTGCCGGCCGTTATGACGATGCGTTAGCACGAATGAAACAACGTTATGGCAAGCAAGTAGATAACAAAGAACGCTCAACCTTAACCGAATACATGACAGGTGGCGGCACCGAAAACCACGCATGGAATGCGCCAGCAACTGTGTTAAGCCAATATATTGCCGGTATAGAGCCAACATCTGTTGCATGGCAAAGCTATCAAATCATGCCAAATATGGCGCACATGAAACACATCAAACAATTAGTTCCTAGCGTGCAAGGTGATATTGATTTTGCAATAAGCCGAAATAATAACAGTATCAAGATGACACTAACGTCACCTAAAGGCAGCACAGCAACTGTTGGTATTCCAAAGGCCTACTTCAAAGTCAACACGATAAGTATCAATGACAAGCAGGTATTCAAAGCTGGCTTGTTATGGCCAACCGACAATACAGATCAATATCCAGGTATTCGCTATATAGGAGAAGACGATAAATACTTGAAGTTTGAACTGGCTCCTGGTGATTGGATCATTCAAGCGGATCAATAGCCATCGTTTGAGCACACACATGTATATCGGTGTCATAACCTGATTTTTAGGATTGTGACACCTCCTATACAAAGAATTGAAGAGTAAGCTAGGAAACAATATGTTTAATGATAATAGCGTGATAAATAATTCAACTTTAATCACAATATTCAAGCGTCGTATCACAAACACCATTATTTTTATAATAATGATGCACTTTTTGATTGGCTGTCACTCAGTTGATAATAACGATACAAACGCCAGAAGCAATACCAATACGAACACGATTAAACAAATTAAACCGCTAGCCCAAACTCAAAATTCACCTTTACCTTTTAGCACATTAAAAACAAATTTTAAGAATCCCGAGAAACATTATTACCCTGAAACTTGGTTTCACCTCAATGGCAAAAATATTAGTAAACTAGGTTTAACCGCAGATTTAGCCGCAATTAAAAAAGCTGGATTACAAGGCATACAGTTATTTAATACCCGATCTCAGCCATACCCGAATGTCGAACAAGTGCCAATTTTAACCCCAAAATGGGAAGAGATGATTGGCCATATTGCAGATGAAACAGAGCGGTTAGGATTAAATTTAACCCTACAAAACTGCCCTGGTTGGTCGATGGCTGGCGGGCCTTGGGTACCCGTAGAAGAATCACAACGTGAGCTAATTGAACATGTATTTCAATTAAAAGGCGGGCAATTTGTTCAAAAAGCGTTAGCGCTTAAAGCTGAGTATTTAACCTCAGATCGTAACTACCAAGATATTAAAACCATTGCTTTTAAAACGCCTAAAAATGAGCGTTCGGTTAAGCCAATTCCTCAAATTTCACCCATGAGTTATCAAACTAATAATTCGATAGTGCCGTGGGATACCGTATTTGAAGAAGCAAAACAGGTGATGTACGACCCTAAAAAAATTCATTCACAGGAGCCTTATAGAACTTATCAACAGAAGAATATTCAATATGTAGATGGTAAACCTACGTGGGTAGCCGTCACATTTGCAGAAAAAACTATCCTAAGAAGTTTAGAATTACCCCCTATTCGTACTATTTTGACTAATCGCCTTTTGCCCAAGGTAAATATCGGCATTTTAGTTGAAGCTCAACAAGATAATGAGAAGTGGCAAACCCTTGCTTCACTCAAGGTTCCGACAAGTCACTGGTACGATAATGATTACCCCGTGACGTTTAATTTACCTGAAACAAAAGCTAAAACTTTTAAATTAACCTTTACTGATGATCCCTTATTTTTGTCTTATGTCCGTTTAAATGGTCACGTGCGTTTACATAACCATGAAGCTAAAGCCTCAAAAAGCTCGCGCGGTTTACAAAGCGACATCAAGCAATTTGTTTCTACTGACGATACGATAAATCCCAATGATGTTATAGATTTAACCTCATATGTTAATAACCAAGGTCAACTAAACTGGCAAGCACCAAAAGGTGACTGGACAGTGATCCGCTTTGGTCACGTTAATATGTTAAAAACCAACCGCCCTGCCGAGCCAGAAGCAACCGGTTGGGAAACCAGCAAGCTCGATAAAATTGCAATAGAAAACCATTTACGTCATGGCATGATGGGGAATTTAATGCGCGATGGTGGCCCACTAGATGGTCATAAACTACATGGCATGTTAATCGACAGCTGGGAAAGCGGCGTGCCTACATGGACCATGCACAAAGATGATTTACCCCAAGCATTTAAACAGCGGCGTGGTTACGACATGATGCCATATTTACCTGCCACATTAGGCTATATCGTCAGTTCAGTCGATGACACCAATAAGTTTTTAAGAGATCTTCGTCAAACCATGGCTGATTTGTATGTCGATAATTTCTTTGACCATTTTAGAACGGTCGCTCACGATATGGGGGCTAAAGTTTACACCGAGGGGGCAACCGGCGAAACATTACCAGGAGATCCCTTACGCTATTACGGCGTAAGTGATTTCCCGATGACCGAATTCTGGTACCCGAAAGCGCCGCAAAATCAAAAAGAAGCCAAACCTATCTATGCCGCTGCATCGGCTTATCATTTATATAACAAACCTTTTTTAGCTGCTGAAGCTGCAACGCAATTAGGGGTGAAATGGAATGAGTCCCCTAAAGATATCAAATACCTGATCAATGAAAATTTTACCAAAGGTGTTAACCATTTAGTATTTCATACTTTTTCTCATACCCCACAAGTTGATGTCGTGCCCGGATCTAGCTTTGGTGGCAATATTGGCTTCCCCTTTTTACGCACGCAAACATGGTGGCGTCATACACCTACATGGATCAAGTCTTTAGCGCGCAGTCAATATTTATTGCAACAAGGTGAATTTGTCGCCGACGTACTTTGGTATTTAGGTGATGATTTAGATCGTCACCCGTTTGATACCCATCCATTTCCACAGGGTTATAAGTTTGATTATTTGAATGAAGAGCTATTGCAAGAAAAAGTGCACATCGCTAACGGCCAATTGTATGTTGAAGATGCAGGTAAGTATAAAATCATTATGCTGCGTGACTCTCAGCGCATGTTGTTATCCACCGCGCAAAAAATTAAAAGCTTAGTAGAACAAGGCGCAGTTATTTTAGGTAACAAACCACAAACATCGCCGAGTTTGATGGATGATGCCCAAGATTTAAGCAAGCTCACCCAAATAGCAAACCAGTTATGGGGCGATACCAGTACCGGCATGAGAAAAGTAGGTAAAGGTAAAGTTTATTGGGGACACACAATACAACAAGTATTACACGCTGAAGCAATTCAGCCGGATGTTTCGTTTGCCAAAGAGCTTGATTTACGTTGGTTACATCGCAGTATTGGCGACACTGACGTTTATTACATAACGAATCAGCTTGATAAACCTATTGATGCTTCCATCCGATTAAGAACAACAGGTGCGCCACCAGAAATTTGGAATGTAGATACGGGCAACATCCATATTGCGCCAATTTGGCAGCAAGACGATGCTCACATGAATGTCGCTATTAGCCTCGATCCTCATGGTAGTCAATTTATTGTGATTAACAAAAAACGTGAAGATGCAACCAGCGTTACAAAATCACAACAGCAAGGCCATATTGCGCTAAAAAAAGGCACAAGCACCTTATTAAGTAGCCAAGCACACTGGTTTAAAATTCACGATACTGATACACCACCACTATCATTTATAAATGGTCAGTTACTGCCAAAACAAACAGGCATGTATCAATGGCTCTCACATAACGGCGACATAGATGAGCAATTTATTGAGACAGAAACCAAACCTCTAATCAAACCTTGGCTATTAGATTTTGAAGCCGGCTGGGAAACGCCATCACAGCTAACGTTAACAAATTTGATAGCCTTAAATGAACACGCAGAGCCTGCTATTCAACATTACTCAGGCACGATCACCTATAACACTTCATTTACCGTGAAAGATAAATCACAGTTGATGCAATTAGATCTCGGTCAAGTGGCCGATATTGCCGAAGTGTGGTTAAACCACCAACAGGTCGGGACTCGCTGGGCCCCCCCTTATACCTTTGATATTACAAAACATGTAACTGATGGAGAAAATCAACTCAAGGTGTTAGTCACGAATACTTGGCGAAATCAACTGATATTTGATGCCAAACGAAAAGCATCACATAAAAAAACCTGGACGACCAATCCACCAAAAGAACATGAAACACAACTTGATCTTTCAGGACTCATTGGCCCTGTGAGTATTCAGCAAATTAATAATAACAGTGTAGATGGGATATAAACATCGGCATGATGAGTAATAGAGATCTATTCAAGATGATAAAAAAACTTAACGAAATCTTAACGCCTAAAGATAAGAAACAACCAAAGCGAGCTTTTTCAAAGTATGGTCGTTTTTCCATTTGCGCTTTTAGCTTTTTAATATTGTCTGCTTGCACAGGTGATGAAGAAATTTCAACAACTCATTCTGGCGCTGAGCAACTTGAAGAACAAGGCAGACAAGCATTAAGCTTATCTTCCGAACAATTTTATCAAGCGCCTGCAGAGGTATTAAAAGCTAATTTCAAAACGCCGCCTGAGCAAGTAAAACCCTGGGTTTATTGGTATTGGGTTAGTGATCACATTTCAAAAACGGGGATTGAAAAAGACTTAGCGGCGATGCAAAAAGCCGGCATTAATACTGCGCTCATCGGTATTATTCATCTTAAAGACGAGCAAGGCGAAGTCAAAGCCTTAACGGCTCCTTGGTGGGATCATGTACGTTTTGCCATTAAAAAAGCCGCAGAATACAACATCGACATAGGTTTATTTAACTCACCCGGTTGGAGTCAGTCGGGCGGCCCTTGGGTGACACTTGATAAATCGATGCGATATTTAGACTCAAGTGAACATCAGGTTGTTGGCCCCAAAAAAATCAATATGGTATTGGGTCAGCCTGAAAGTAAAGGTGGCGATTTTTATCAAGACGTACGCTTATTAGCCTTTAAAACGCCAATTTATGAAAAAGAGAAACTAACAGCAAGCAATAGCGAAATTAGTATTAGTAATCCGATCACAAATACTTTGCTAAAAAACCAAGCGGTAGACGCGCTGTTTGACGGCGACCAAAGCACAGTTTACGCGCTGCCACAAGAAGTACTTAACCATCAACGTCAAGGATCACAAAGCAAAGGTCAGCTACAAATTGACTTAGTGCATCCAACAACATTTCAAGCCCGTAGCTTAGAGATTTATCCTTACAATACGTTAAAAACAACTGTAACCCTGTCTGCTAAAAATAAGGCCGGTGTATTTGAAGAAATTAAAACCTTCGAAATGCAACGACCACGTGATATGGCAGCTATTGGTCCAGATCATGACGCGCCGATTACCGTCACTTTTCCAGCGGTTGATGCCAAACATTTTCGTTTAACGTTCAATGGATTTCATCGTTGGCGTAGCGATAAGCCAACGGATCCGGTTGGCTTTAAAGACATCGTATTATCAAAAGCTTACAAACTAGAACGTTATGCCGAGAAAAAACTAGCCAAAGTTTTCCCTAACCCAATGCCTAAATTTGATACTTATCAATGGCCAATGTCCACTGATGTTAGCGACCCACAACTATTAGTTGCCGCTGATGAAGTAATAGATATCACCAAACATGTCAAAGATGGACACTTAACATGGCAAGCACCTGCGGGCGATTGGACAATTGTGCGTTATTTTATGCGCCCTACTGGCACACAAAACGGCCCATCAAGTGGATCCGCTCGCGGTCCAGAAATAGACAAACTCAGTAAAGAAATTGCTCAATTTCATTTTGATGCCTACATAGGTAAATTTATTGAAAGCATGCCAGCAGAAGATCGTACCGCATTAAAATATGCTGTCGTCGATAGTTACGAAAAAGGCGCACAAAACTGGAGTGATGGTTTTGCTGAAAAATTTGAGCAACGTTACGGTTACGACCCTGTTCCCTTTTTACCAGTTTACAGTGGCCGCGCTGTTAACAGTGTTGCCCAAAGTGAGCGTTTTTTATGGGATGTTCGCCGACTAGTTGCCGATGGTGTTGCCTACGAATATACCGCAGGTCTTAGAGAAAGAGCCCACCAGCACGGGTTAAAACTGTGGTTAGAAAACTATGGCCACTGGGGGTTTCCCGCTGAGTTTTTACAATACGGTGGCCAAGCTGACATCGTCAGTGGTGAATTTTGGGCAAGTGGTAATTTAGGCGCGATAGAACTCAAAGCCGCTTCCTCTGCGGCCCATATTTACGGCCAAAAAACCGTGATGTCAGAGTCTTTTACCTCGGGCCGTGATACCAGTTTTAAAAATCATCCATGGAATTTCAAAAAGCGTGGCGACTGGTCATTTGTTGAAGGCATTAATCACACCTTATTACACGTTTATATCCACCAAGCTTACGATGACCGTTTTCCCGGTGTAAATGCTTGGTTTGGCTCGGAGTTTAACCGCAATAATACGTGGTTCGACTTTATGGGCAGTTGGCTTGATTATATAAAACGTGCTAATTACATGATGCAACAAGGTAAGTATGTTGCTGACATTATGTATTTTATTGGCGAAGATGCGCCGAAAATGACTGGCGAAATTAACCCGGAAGTGCCAAATGGTTATTCCTACGACTTCATAAACGCCGAAGTGATTTTAGAGCGGTTAACCGTTAAAAATGGTTATTTTCATTTGCCAGATGGCATGCGTTTTAAATTATTGGTGTTACCTAACTTAACCACCATGCGCCCAGCGGTGTTAACTAAAATTCAGCAACTGGTTAAACAAGGCGGAACGATTTATGGACCTAAACCACTACATTCTCCGAGTTTAGAAAACTACCCAATTGCCGATCAAACCGTCCAACAAATTGCAGATTCATTGTGGCAAAACATTGATGGTGAAACTGTTACCCAAGCCAGTTATGGCCAAGGACAGGTTTTTTACACTGCCAATCTCAACGCGAGCAACAATGCAAGTGACGGTGCTAGTAACAGCGCAGATCTAAGCAGTGTCTTATCTGCCATCAACACGCCAGCAGACTTAACGGGCTTGCCAGAAGATGTTATTTGGAGTCATCGCAGCAGCGATACTCATGATATTTATTTTATCGCCAACCAATCAGAGCAAAGCCTAGAAATAAATCCAAGCTTTAGAATTAACCATGCAACTGGCAATGCCGCGTCGTCATCACACATGCAGCCACAACGTTGGAATGCAGTGACTGGTGACATTGTTGATATTGCCCAGTTTGAATTAACCGATTTTGAATTAACCGGTAATAACACCCGTATCCAAACACCGATGACTTTACAAGGGTTAGAATCGGGCTTTTTTGTATTTGAAAAATCAACGATAGCAAAACAAACCAGTCGTAAAGTCAGCATCAAAAGTATTAACAAAGAACAACAAAACATGTTTTTACCATCGATGTTTAACCAAGATGGCACGACAACGATTGAGGTTAGCAAAAATGGTGTTTATCAAGTCACAACAACAGACAATGTTAAACGTACATTAAAGGTTGATGATATCCCAACGCCACTAATACTTAACAAACCTTGGCAGTTAACGTTCGAACAAAATCGCGATGTGCCAAACACTCTCACCTTAAACCAGCTCACGTCGTTAACCTCGTTAACAAACAAAGCCTTACAACATTATTCGGGCAAAATAAGTTATCAAACCACATTTAGTCTTGATGAAAACATGTTACTTGATGATCAAACCTTACAGCTCGATTTAGGTGAAGTTGGCGTGATTGCGCGAGTAACGCTTAATGGCAAAGATTTAGGTGAGCTATGGAGCCGGCCTTTAACGCTTGATATCACCGACGCTGCAAAACTTGGCAACAATACATTAACCGTAGAAGTAGCAACCACTTGGTTAAACCGTATGGTCGGCGATTTAAAATACCCTGAACAGTTCCCCGACAATCAAGCGGTTAAAAGCTTTAATACCGACGTAACCTTTACCACTAAATTGTTAGCCCAAACGCCATTACAACCGTCAGGTTTGCTTGGGCCAGTATCGATTAGACCTATCCGCGCACTTAGGTTTTAAGCCATGTTTTGTGAGTAAAAAATATTTAATAACGAGTATTAACAAAGACACGATCTGGATCGGAGAAACGAAAGAAGCCAATAAGCTCATCGTTAAATCAGGACACTATATAATCCAAAGAAAATAGGTGTCTATAGCAAGTTTACTTTAAAGATCTGCTTAAAAACTAAAGCAATTAACCAAAAGGAAAAACAATGATTAAAAACAAACTGAACCCTTTTAGTAAAGTGTTCAATATGCAAAAAGTAATGACCACTGCCTTATGTACAACTGTACTTGCATTAACGTCAGCTTGTTCATCACTCTCAACCAGCACAGATGCGGCAGCACCTTCGGTAGCCAAAGACACACCGCCTAATATTTTACTTATATTATCTGACGACCACGCATGGAGTGATTATGGTTTTATGGGGCACGAAATTGTTAAAACCCCAGCACTCGACAAACTTGCCAATGAAGGCGTCACGTTTAAACGTGCTTATGTACCTACGTCACTTTGCCGCCCTTCGCTAGCTACCATAGCTACAGGTTTATATGCCTCTCAACACGGCATTACCGGTAACGGTCCTTCCAAAAAAGTACCCGGCGGTAAAAAGGGTGAAAAATACGCGCAATTACGCAAACAGATCATCAGTAAAGTAGATAAATTAGATACGTTACCTGAATTATTAAGAACAAAAGGCTATGTTTCACATCAATCAGGTAAATGGTGGGAAGGTAGCTTTAAGCGAGGCGGTTTTGATCAAGGTATGACCCAAGGTTTTGGTAATCATCCTCAAGGACGCCATGGAGATGTCGGTTTAAAAATTGGACGCAAAGGCGTGGCACCAGTTACAAACTTTATTGATGAAGCAGTTGCCGCAGGTAAACCATTTTTAGCTTGGTACGCGCCATTTATGCCCCATACACCACACACGCCGCCAGAACGAATTTTAAAGAAATACACAAACAAAGGCCTAGCCTTACCTATCGCTAAATATTACGCCATGATCGAATGGTTTGACGAAACCAACGGAGAATTGTTCGATTACCTTGAGAAAAAAGGCATAAAAGACAACACGCTTATTGTCTATGTTTCTGATAATGGCTGGATAACTAACCCTAAACAAACAGACCGTTTTTTACCGCTGTCAAAACAAAGTCCAGCAGAAAGTGGTGTCCGTACCCCGATCATGTTCTCGCTACCAAGCAAATTTAAGCCACAAATGCGTCCCGAATTAGTTAGTAGTATCGATATTGTCCCAACTATTTTGGGCGCTGCTGGCGTAGAAGTACCAGCGGGATTACCGGGTAAAAATTTATTTGCCAACATGGTGAATGAAAAACCACTTGATCGCAATGAAGTATACGGCGAAGGCTTCTCTCATGATATGTCAGATATTAACGACATTGAATCTTCATTATTATACCGCTGGGTAATTGAGGGAGATTGGAAACTTATTTTAAGTTACGATGGCGTAAACGAGAGTTATCAGGAGCATCACGCTGTCGATCGTCAAGGGCCACGTTTATACAAGGTATCAACTGACGAGCATGAACAAGTAAACTTAGCCAAGCAACACCCTGAGATAGTAGAACGTTTATCACAAAAATTAGTTGACTGGTATCCTCTGCACAAACGTAAAATTCTTCAAAAATAGAAAAACTTAGTCGGTAATTACGCAATTTACTAATCACATTAGTCATGCTGACAACACAAACTAAAAAACGCCATCCTATTATTTAGAATGGCGTTTTTATTTAGATCGATTTAAAAGCAAAGTTAAGCTGCTTTAGACACAGAAGCCTGAAATAATTAAGAACCTGAGCTTACTGAAGCATTAAGGTTTAATCGCATGTTCTGCTCTGCCAGTTTACGCTCAACAATAAACATATTATAAAGTTTAATTGATAATATAATACCTGCGAGCACAAACGTTATCATGTTCGCAACTATCATCGCCATATCTTGTTTAATTAAGCCATATACTAACCAGCCTGCCACCCCGATAGTAAAAATACTATACATCGCCAATGAAAGTGAGGCGGTATCCCGAGTTTTTATTACTTGGATCGCCTGAGGTAAAAATGAAAAGGTTGTCAAAAATGCTGACGTAAAACCGATAATTTCAATAGTTGTCATGATGTTCACCTCTAAATAGACACTTAATTAATTTTCCGCTGTTAGTTTGTTGGTTAACAGCTAGTTCTTAAAACTTGCAGCTATTTTAATCAACATGTTCACAAAGTGTTATGGTTTAAGCTATCATAATATTTATCCATTCCTATCATTAGTCAGATTCGGTAATTATGCATAAATACAACCCATGGCCAGATATTCTTGAAATTGGTGAACAATGCGACGAGCGATTTGTTGATGGTGAACGCACACCAGAAATGAAAGAGTTAAACTGCTCAATTTCTGGCGTTTCAAATTTAGCGGGGCGATACCGAGTAGCACGCTCTAATCCCGAGTGGCACGCCATTGTCTTTACCGTTGCTGGGGCCGTTGAGTTACATAACGAACAAGGACATCAAACCGTTGAGAAATGTCATTTAATATCGTTACCTGCCGGTAAGCCGTTTGTGATGGAATTAGAAGCGCCAAGTTTGGATATTGTTTGGTTTCATTTAGACCGTTGTAAACATTGGGACACTTATATTAAAACGCTGCCAAGTGTATCTTTTTGCGATCTCAACCAACAAATTTATCATTTATTAAGTTTAATTTATTACGAGTTTGATTCAGGTTTACGGCAACTGGCGATGAAACAATTAAAAGCGTATTTAAATAAAGCGTTGAATAAGCCCAATACCACCTCCATTGACTCACAACGTATTTGGCAATTAAAACAAGAACTAGAAAAGCGCCTACACTACCCGTGGAAAGTTCACGAAATGGCGGAAAAAATTAATTATTCCGCAGCCCATTTACATCGCTTATTTCAAAGTCATTTTAAACAAAGCCCAATACAATATTTAATAGACTTACGTATGGAAAGAGCTAAATATTTATTAAAAAATAGTGATTGGTCACTAGAACAAATTGCCGAACAAGTCGGCTATAGTGATGTCTTTAACTTTTCAAAACGTTTTAAAAAGTCGATTGGCTTAGCGCCAGGCAAGTTTCGCTTAATCGAATAGTGATCAGCTTACTAGGATTCATCTTAGTAAGCTGAATCCTTGTTTATTTAATTCTGTGCTATTGATGCTTTTTAATTAATTTTTCATTGGCTACATCAACGGTAAATCGTACTACTTTAGGAGCGTCTTCACCTCTTGCAGCGACTAGCTTAGGACGCCACTGCGCTCTCATCTGTTCCAGTTTTTCTTGATATTTTTTTGCATTAGCTAAGTTAATAAGTTCATTCGGATCAGAAGCTAAATGATATAACTCTTCATACACAGCCGGCTCACCATTTAGCGATGCATCAAGGTAATCTCGGTAGACAACAATATCATTATCATGCACCCCATAAAGTATTTTATTGATCGGAATATTTAACTCTTTAGCTACCTGCTTTTTATACGTTGCCGACATATTATTATTTTTATAATAACGAATATATTTCCAATTATGATCTTGGATCGCTTCACAACGCGGATTACCAAAATGAGTTGACCATAAATTTTCAGTGAAAACATAGTCGCGCTCTGTTTTGGTTTTATGATCAATTACCGGCGAAATATCTTCACCCTGCATGCTAGTAGGAATAGTAATACCCGCTAAACTTAACATGGTTGGCGCAAGATCAATTGATTGCACTAAAGCATTTGATCGACCTTTAACATGCTTGCGTGGATCATAAACAATGAGTGGCACATGGGTATTTTTTTCGTAACATAACGATTTCCCCCCCAGACCTTGTTCGCCCATAAACAAGCCGTGATCGGAGGTGAAAATAATAATGGTATTATCGGCAATCCCCTGTTGTTCGAGTGTTTTTCGCAAATTACCCACTAAACGATCAATCCCTGTCATTGCTTGATATTGACGAATAAGACGCTCTTTTAAGCTTTCAGGTTCGTTGACATAATCGTAAATATCTTGTCGATCTTTAACGCGATGTAAGTCTGCTGGTAGTTTAGGGTTTTTTATCTCGGCTTTAGCTAGGTAGTTTTTAGGTAAAGGAATATCTTGGTCACGATACTTAGTGCGATACAAGGCATCATCACTAGCTCGCATCTCCATAGTTTCCGTACCCGCACCATGAGGTAAATTAAAATTAATAGATAACATAAACGGTTTATTTGTTGGCCGTTTTTCCACAAATTTAACTGCCCGTGCAAATTTATGTTCATTCGTATTTAAGAAGTCATTCATTCCTTCATTAATAATTTCGGCTTGTGTATCCGCTTCAGCTTCTGCAAAAATGGTATGTTTGTTTTTGGGATAAAAGAAAATATGTCCATGACCTGCATACCAATAATCAAAGCTTTTATCCATAATGCCACTGTTGTAGCCATTCGGGCCAATGGGTGCATGGTTTTTCCCGATCCACCCTGTGTAATAACCCGCTTGTTTAAACTTTACCGGATAAGATTGTTGCCAAGCTTCTTCTGATACCGCCGTGCCTGAATTAAAGTTAACACCATGCTTGCGTTCATATTGCCCTAATAACAAAGAAATACGACTCGGTGTACAAATAGCACTGCTGACATGTGCATTGGTAAATAGCACACCTTCATTTGCTAAGGCATCAAGATTCGGCGTTTCAACCACTTTATTACCTGTAACGCCTAACATGCCATAGGACTGATCATCCGTTAAAATTAACACAATATTAGGCCGTTCTTGTGCGACTAATTTCCCACATAAGCTCAGTGTCAGTAGCAAAAAAAAGCCGTGTAAAAATCCCTTCATATTTTGTTCTCTTGGTTTACTGCTTTGTTAAAAGGCTATTGCTGCCAAGCTGTTGCAACACCTGAATTACGTATCGCGAGATAACGCTGATGCATTTGTACAACTTTACTTTGATATGCTTTTTTATTAAGTAAATTTTGTGATTCATCTTCAGCTAAATTTTCTTTTAAATTAAAAAGTGCGATCGGTTCAAACTTGGTCGCTTTATGGTTACTTTTCATAATAAGCTTCCAATCACCTTCTCGAAAAATAGCTTCTGTTTTTGACCCGGATTGCAGCATTAAGTACTGGCGAGATTTATAACCTTCTTGCCCCGTTAATAATGGCAATAAATTATTTGAGTCAGGTGCTTGCAGCCGATTTTGTGGATTACCTATTGCTGCGCCAATCGTTGCTAAAATGTCTTGCACCAAAACAGGCTCAATACTTGTTATCCCCGCCTTAACCTTTTCAGGCCAATGCACAATAAAGGGTACTCGGTGACCTCCTTCGTACGGTAAGTTTTTACTGCCTCGATAAGTACCGCTAACTTTGTGTCCTGCTTTTTCCGTTTTACCTATTCTTAAACCCCCATTATCGGAAGTAAAGATAAACAGGGTATTTTCAAAAACACCTTTGTGCTTTAACGCATTGATAATGCGGCCAACTTGCAAGTCCATTTCTTTGATCATATCTAAATGGAAAGATGGCGTAGTGCCGGCAACTTTAACACCGTCAAAACTCTCCGGTGGCATATGCGGTATATGTGCCATTGGCGAAGCGTAATAAAGCATAAAGGGTTTATCATCAGATTGACGATGGATAAAGTCAGCCGCTTTTTGAGAAATAACATCACCTATGGCTTCAGTTCGCCAATAAGTATCTCCCATGCCAGGGCCTTTATCCGATATCATCGCTTGGCTATAAACATTCTTAGTTTGCATGTATTCAATATTTGAACGTTTATCTAGCGGATACCACTGCTCATTTTCATAAGCTAAATAAATGGGTCCTTGAATGCCGTCGGGTAACATGAAGCTGTAATCAAATCCCATATCTTTTGGACCGCCAGCAATAATTTTACTCAGATCAACTTGCGGTAAGTCAAATCTGTCATCACCTCGATAGATTTGATTGTTAGCTTTTAATTTAAAATCACTACCTAAATGCCATTTACCAACAAAGCCTGTTTCATAACCAACATCTTGTGCCACACGGGCAATAGTAGGTTCATCCGCTGAGATAGCGTTCTTTCTAAATGTTCCCCAAACACCCCAAGGCGCATACGAGCGATAGTTATTTTTACCGCTCATAATTGCATATCGTGTTGGCGCACAAAGTGCTGTTGCGCTATGCCCATCGCTAAACCACATGCCTTGTTGTGCTAACGCATCAATATTAGGCGTTTTTAAAACGGGCTGCTTATGTAAATACTTTTCAGTAAAATAGCTGATATCGCCAGAGCCAATATCATCTGCCATTACCACGACAATATTAGGTTTAACACTTGCAAAGGTAGTTGAACAAACGATTACCAAAGTGCAATGAAATATAAAACAAATTAACTTTTTCATTTAATTACAAACGCCTTACTTGCTTGAACACCATTTTTATAAAAAGTTGGTGCTCTGTTCGAGGCTAGCGGATAAGCATCATCCCATGAATAAATACTAATCGTTGCTTTACCTGCTGCTTTAGCGGTTATTTCACCAAACTTGTTCACACTTAATATACTAGGATCGCTTGAGTGCCAAACAACACCTGCGCGTTTAGCTTGCTCTGGCGTGATCTGATAATGTAATTGCAGTTGTTCGCCAACGCCTAACGATGCTCTATCGGCTTGAATAGTTAATTGTTCAACAGCCAGTAACTTATTATCTTCAAGTACTTGCCCTAATTCATGATAGCCCGCTAATTGTTCGTCGGTTAAGCTTTCAAGCGGTAAACCACTATAACGTTTAACTCCCCACTTGGCATTTACCACTCGGCTACCAACGCGCTCAAGCGGATCCGTGCGTAAATCAAAAAAGCGTCCTTGTGGGAACTCTTTACTAGGCGCATAACGCTTAAACTCTTTATTAAACGCGTAAATAATCCCAAGCTCGTCAACGTCTTGGTAAGTATTATTCCCTATATACCAAGTATAAATATGCTTCCTTGGCTCTCCTGAAGCACCTTTGGCTTGTTGCCAAAAACTAATACCGTCAACCTGCTCAGCCCTTGGCATTTCTACACCAGCCGCTTCTGCAATGGTTGGATAGATGTCAGTTAAATTTACTAAGCCATCATAGCTGCGGTAGCTACTATTATTACTAGCAGGGATAACATTCGGGTAATTAAGCACTAGTGGAACATGCAAACCATTATCCGCATTACCACCTTTACGCCCAGGGTAAATTGTGCCGTCAGGTAAAACATGGCCAAACACTTCTTTAGTGCCATTATCTCCCATTACCACAATTAAGGTGTTTTCACGCACACCTTGCTCTTCTAATTTAGTCACAACTTTCCCGATCAATTTATCCATATATTCGATCATGTCTGGAAAGTATTGTCGATCATCGCCACCTCTGTTGTTATATACCGCTTCCTCAGGAAAATTATCAAATACTGACGTTGGTTGGGTATCCGGCGTTGGTTTATGGTCATCGTGAACCAGCATCATTGGATAATATAAAAAGAAAGGCTTATCTTTATTTTTTTCGATAAAGTTTAATGCATGGCGATTAACAATATCTGGTCCGTACCAACGTCTACCGGTGTTAGGATCTAAATCTGTTCTGCCGTTATAGTTATGCTCTTTACCATTAATAACTAGGTTAGGGTTAATAAAGCGTTGACCTTCACCAACAACATCAAATGCGGCATAGTCATCCCAACCAAATTCACTAATATAGCGTTTGCCTGGTATTTCTTTGGTGCCTCGCGTTTGTTTCCATTTACCAAACAGCCCCGTGGTATAGCCTGCTTTTTTAAACGCATCGCCAAAGGTAATGTCAGAATGGTGCTGAGATTTTGGCTTTAAATAGTTTCTGTCATTGCGCTTACCACTCATTAAGGCAATACGGGTATTTTCACAAATAGGATAAGCAAAAGCGTTATCAACCCGTAACCCCGTTTGAGCTAGTGCGTCAATACTCGGTGTTGAAAATTCTTTATTAGTAAATTCACCATCGTAACTGTGTAATTTATTAGCACCATAAGCGGTTACCCCGTAATGACTTAAATCATCAATTAAAATTAGCACAACATTAGTCGGCTTCTTCTCTTTGAGAATTGTTTTTTCAGCTGATTTAGGGCTATTACAAGCAGATAACAGTACGGCGCCTAACGCTAGCACCGAACATTTAGCTAACCAGTTATTCATTCACTTATTTACCTTATTTTTATTTTTTTGATATCACGATAAGATCACAAATTAGAAGGATAAAAACTAATTTAAGCAGATTATCAAAAAGTATTATCTATTATTAACATACTTACATTTTGAACTTTATATGTAAATACTTTTGTTTGTATACAAAAATATTTACATGTATTATGAAAAACAAATAAAAACCAATTTTTTTGATTTATATTTAATTTAAATTACCGAGCCATGAGTAAATAATGCAGCTAATTAACAGATACGTTCTTGTCCTATTTATTATCTATCAGGCCCTTGGTTGTGCTAAACCAATAGAGCAAACAACAACGAATGAATCACCTAACATTCTTTTTATTTATACCGACGATCAAGCACCTTGGGCGCTTGGATATAGCGGTAATAAACAAGCAATCACCCCAAATATGGATAAACTTGCTAAACAAGGCATGTATTTTCCAAATGCCTATACCACCACACCAGTATGTAGCCCTTCAAGAGCAGGTTTGTTAACTTCACGTTATGGCTATGAAGTGGAAATTGATGATTGGATCAATTTAGAATATAAAACGCTAACAGCTAATGAACCAAATTTAGGACTTGATCCTACACTCGTCACTTGGCCAACTATTTTACAACAACACGGTTACCACACAGGTTTAGTGGGTAAATGGCATTTAGGCTATTTAGAAAAATTTCATCCAACAAACTATGGCTATGACGAATTTCATGGTTTTATTGCTGGTGGTACAACAACTAAAGACCCTGTTTTAGAATCGAATGGTGTTGAAAAACAATATAAAGGTTTAACTGCCGATATACTTACCGATCAAGCAATAGAATTTATTAAACGCCAGAAAAATTCAAAGTTTTCATTATCATTAAATTATCGCGCTCCTCACACTAATTGGCTACCAGTTGCGTCCGAAGATTCTGCTCCATATGAAAATATAGAGATGGCCTTGCCTCACCCTGACTATCCAGATCTTGATAAGCCTCGGGCAAAACAAATGATGAAAGACTATTTATCGAGTGTCCGAAGTATTGATCGCAATTTAGGCCGATTAATGACTGAACTAGACAAATTGGGTTTGCGTGATAATACCTTGATCGTTTTCACCTCAGATCATGGTTACAACATGGCTCATAATGGCATTTGGCATAAAGGTAACGGCCATTGGTTATTAAAAAGTGCAACCCAAGGTACGGCAAACATTCCAAGTGATCAACGCCCAAATATGTACGATAATTCGATTAAAGTCCCTATGCTTGTGAGTTGGCCTAAGCGTATTCCGCAAGGTCAAAAAAACCTAACAACTTTTTCTAACTTAGATTGGTTCCCAACATTATTAGCCTTGGCTAACGCCAGCCACAATAAGCAAACTTTACTTCGAGGTAGTGATAAATCTAAGGCGTTTTTTCAAGCGGATCACCTTGCTTCTACCGACTATTACGGTGCTTACAGTACATTACATCAATCAATAAGCGGCATGCGTATGTACAGCAATGGTCAATATAAGTTGATCAAAGACTATATTAATAAAGGCCGTGATGAATTTTACGACTTAACCACAGACCCTGAAGAAACAACCAATTTAATTACCACTAACAATCCGAAATTACTCGCAATTATTGCTAAGTTTGATGATGAAATTTTTAATCGCATGTTGCAAACCAACGACCCGCTGACTAAACAATTTTTCCATCAACAAAACCACGGTTCTAGTCACTCTGTTTTGCCTGATTACCAGCAAGTAACACAATCGAAGTTCAGCGAACAACTGAAAAGTGGCACGCGTATTCTTGAACGAGAAAATTGGAATGTGTGGGGTGCCTCACCTATTGTCGATGAAAATGGCAAATATCACCTATTTTATTCACGTTGGCGCGGCGATCACGGCGCATGGTTAACTCATAGTGAAATAGCACATGCTATTGCTGATCATCCTGAAGGCCCTTATACCCCTCTCGGTACTGTATTAACTGGCCGAGGTGGTGAACATTGGGATGCCGATACCATTCATAATCCGACCATTCAAAAAGTAGGTGACCAATACGCATTATTTTATATTGGCAATAACTTAAAACGCAGTAACGATTTTGACGACCATCATGCTTCTACTCAGCGAATTGGTTTAGCGTTAAGTGATAATATTTATGGCCCTTTTCAACGAGTTCAGCAAGAGCCAATCATTGAAACCAGTGCCAACCGTAAAGATTGGGATAGCTATCTAACCACTAACCCCGCTTTATTACAGCACCCTAATGGCGAGTACTGGCTTTATTATAAAGCGTGGGATAAATACAACGACAATATGAGAAAAATGGGTCTAGCCATTGCCAAAGATATTACAGGCCCTTATCGAAAACACCCAAAAAATCCGTTAGTGAGTTTTACCCATCTTAACAAGCAAGTAGAAGATGCTTATGTTTTTCAGCATAACGATAAATTTCAAATGATCATGCGTGATATGGGAGTGATCCATCCGCATGTGGGATTATTACTAGAATCAAACGACGGCATTCATTGGGGCGAACCCATGTTAGGTTACAAAACCAATATCGACTATACCAATGAGGTTGATATTCAACGGATGGAACGGCCTCAAGTACTTATGCAATCAGGTAAACCAACACATTTATTTTTAGCATTAATGGGCGGTAAAACTAACACCTCATCAGCATTTGTGATGCCGATTTCATCAAATTAAGCCGCAAGAAAAATTAAGCATGTTCAGATGAATATTTGACCATGCTTACGCTATGTTTTTCCTGTTCACGTAATATTTAAAATATCAATTATCACTCATTTTGCCTTAATAAATCACATCCTCTTGCTCATTTCCCCTGATATTCATGAAAATATTTTTAATAATAAAAAATAGATGTTATATATAAAAATACGATTTCAAATACTAAAACACTAACAATGAGAAATTTATTTAATATAGTCCTGTTCACAATGCTGACCATGAGTTTTGCCAAAGCCAAAACAATTGAAGACTTTAATAATAACTGGCGTTTTACGCTAACTAAGCAGCAAGCAGCACACCAATACAACTATGATCATAGTCATTGGCAAGCAATAAAATTACCCCACGATTGGGCAGTCGCACTGCCTTATGATAAAGACGCAGCAGCATCTACTGGTTTTAAAATGGGCGGTATTGGCTGGTACCGTAAAAGTTTCACCTTAAATAACGCTGATAAAAATAAACAAATCTGGTTAGAGTTTGACGGTATTTATAACAATTCAGCCGTTTGGATTAACGGCCATTATGTTGGTGGTAGACCTTATGGTTACACCAGTTTTCAAACCGATTTAACGCCCTATTTACATTTTAATGGTGAAGTAAATAACATTGCCGTGAAAGTGGATAGAACAGCTTATGCAGACTCGCGCTGGTACACAGGCTCAGGTATTTATAGAAATGTTCGTTTAGTTAAAACTGCAGCTGTTTATGTACCACAATGGGGAATTCAAATTACCACACCTGAAGTTACGTCAGACGAAGCCATGGTGCATGTAAAAACACAAGTGTTAGCTAAAAAGTATCAAGGAGAGGATGCCAAACTAAAAATTGAGTTATTTGATGAAACCGGCCAAGAAGTGGCGCAAGAAAAAAGTACCTTCGATCTTCAACATAAAAATACGCTGGTTCAAACAATTGAAGTAGACAAACCTAAACTTTGGTCATTAGAAAATCCTCATTTATATACCGCTAAAGTAACGGTTTATGTTGATGGCGACAAAATTGAAACTGATTCCACCACTTTTGGTATTAGAACCATTAAATTCGATAGTAAAAAAGGCTTCTTTTTAAATGGTAAAAACACCAAAATTAAAGGTGTAAACATTCACCATGATGCTGGCGCTGTTGGATCTGCAGTACCTAAATCGGTATGGCGTTCACGTTTAAACCGACTAAGAAGTGTTGGCGTTAATGCTTTACGTTTATCACATAATCCACATTCACCAGAATTAATTGAGCTAGCCGATGAAATGGGCTTTTTAGTGAATGCTGAAGCATTTGACGATTGGGATCGTGCGAAGAAAAAAAGTAAAGTTTATTTAGGTGATAATGCAGCAACACCTGAGTCCTCAGTTTCTTATAACATTCACTTTAATGAATGGGCTGAACGTGATCTAAAAGATCTCATTCGCCGCGATTTTAACAGTCCATCAATTATCATGTGGAGTATTGGTAACGAGGTTGAATGGACTTACCCTTACTATGCGCAAGCGGCTATTTTTAAGAACAAAACGGATACTTATTTTAATAACGCACCAGACTTTACACCTGAGCCTATTAAAGAAAAACTAAAAACATTAAATCCAGATAACATTGATAATTTACCGATAATTGCTAACACCTTGGCAAAATACGTAAAAGAAATTGATACCAGTCGTCCGGTAACTGCAGGCTTAGTTCACCCCTCTGTTGGTTTTGTTTCAGGTTATACCGATGCGCTTGATATTGTCGGATTTAACTACCGTGCGCCCTCTTATGAAAGCGCACACAAAATGTACCCTGATAAAGTTATTTACGGCTCAGAAAACTGGGGTGCATGGCGTGAATGGCGTGACGTAAAAGATAAAGATTATGTTTCGGGTATATTCATCTGGACAGGGTTTGCTTACAAAGGTGAAGCTGGGCCAATGCCAAGAATGGGCTTGGAAATATCACTGTTTGACTTTGTTGGAAATAAAACCGCACGCGGTCATTTTTTTGAAACGCTATGGGTAGATAAACCAAAAACCTATGTTGGTACTACCGCAGCTGCAAAATCTGAATTTTCTTACAGCAAAGAAAATGGTTGGACATGGACAAAACGTAAAGCACCCGCGCATATCTGGCAAGAATTACGTCGCTGGGAATGGTACGACATTAACGAAATTTGGCAATATCAACACAACGAACAAGTTGTCGTGCAAAGCTATACCAATACCGAATCAGCCGAATTATTTATTAACGGTAAATCGTTTGGCCGACTCAGATTAGCTGATTTTGAAGATCGGGTTATAAAATGGTTAGTGCCCTTCCAAGCCGGTGAATTAAAAGTAGTGGGTTATAATCAAGGAATTGCAGTATCACAAGATGTTATTAATACTCATGGCGAAGTAGCAAAAATTGCACTTAGTAGTGAAAATAATCTATTAACTGCCGATGGTTACGACACAACCTACATTCATGCCCAGTTATTAGATAACAATAATAATTTAGTGGTTGATAGCCAAGCGAACGTTAAATTTAGCATTGAAGGGCCCGCAGAATTAGTGGTTGTTGATAACGGCTGGGAAATGAATACCCAAGATGTACTTGCTGACAACGTCAATAGTTACAAAGGTAAAGCCGCCATGTTACTTAAAACCACTGACAAAGCTGGTGATATTGTTATTACTGCAACTAGCAATAAAAACATTATCAATACCATAACCATTAAATCACAAAAATAATTACTCTAGGTTAACATTTAGATCCTTTAAAGCCTTAGCTAACGCTAAGGCTGACCCTGTAACACATTTTGTGTAACTGCCAAGTTTAAATAACATCTTTCAAACGGTCTTCGAATTCAATCATAAATCGATTCAAGGCCGTTTTCCAATTT